>DATMIP010000022.1:0-12919 GCA_035554515.1 Sphingomonas sp.
GGTTCGTCTATATTCAACGCGTTATTGAAGGCCCGGATATGCGGAAGCGTGGCCTCGCCAACGCCGACAGTGCCAATTTCATCAGACTCGATGAGACGAATGGAGACTGGCAGCCCTTTAAGCTTGTGGGATAGCGCTGCGGCGGTCATCCATCCTGCCGTACCGCCGCCCAGGATGCATATTCGCTCGATTTCCACTGGGCTCTCCATTCAGTCGCGGGATCACGGCGATGACCGCACCTGTCTTTGCCGCCGGCGCGAACCCGACGATCTTCGATCACATTATTCGTGCCCACGTCCGCTGAGCTGAAGAATGCTTTGCTCCCCGCCGGTTGGCAGGATCGGTTGCAATGTATGGCGAGGAGCTGCAACCCAGGCAAGAATGCACTTGGCCGCCGGACCTGTGAGAGACTGACCCAACCGCCGGCGCAGCCGCGCTACCCCAAAGCCTTCCTGCGTCGACGGCATGGAACTAGCCTGATCCCGAGCATTCGGGTTTTTATCCGAAAATACGATCGGCGGAGTTCTCCACCCTTGGCAATCGAGCAAGTAGCGATCATCGGCGGCGGCTTTTCAGGCGCATTGCAGGCGATCAATCTGCTGCGCCACAAAGGCCCCCGTGCAACCCTGATCGAGCGTCGCGCCGAGACCGGGCGCGGCGTTGCCTATTCCGCCGCGCATCCCGATCATCTGCTCAACGTCCGCGCGGGCAATATGAGCGCATTGCCGGAGGAGCCCGATCATTTCGCGCATTGGCTTGGACGGCGCCATCCCGAACTGGCGGGCGGCTTCGCGCCTCGACTCGTTTATGGTGACTATCTCGGCGAACTGCTGAGCGAAGCGCGCGCTGCATCACCCGATCGGTTGCGGATCGTCCAGGGGGAAGCGGTCGGCCTGGAAGCCGAAGGTGAGGGCTGGCGGATCGCGCTTGCGGACGGAAGCCGCCCGGCGGCTGACGCGGTCATCCTCGCGCTGGGTAACCTGCCCCCGCATGTGCCCCACGGAATCGATCCCAGCATATTGCCAGCCGGGGCGTTCCTGCCCGAACCGTGGAGCGGCGACGTCGCGGAGGGCCTCACCGCTGACGATATTGTGCTCGTGATCGGCACCGGCCTCACCATGATCGATATCGCGCTGCTGCTCGATGCGCGCGGTTTTACAGGCCGGATCGTGGCGCTGTCGCGGCGCGGGCTCACGCCGCATGCGCATGCCGCGGTCACGCCTTCGACGCTGGAAATGCGCCCGCCACCAACCGCAAGCGCGCTCTTGCGCCATGTTCGCGAACGATCGGGGGAGATCGGTTGGCGCGCAGCGGTTGACGAGCTTCGGCCCTATACCGAAAGCCTGTGGTGCGCTGCCGACATGACCGAGCGCCGCCGCTTCCTCCGCCATCTGCGCCCATCGTGGGACGTGCATCGCCACCGCATCGCGCCGCAGGTCGCGGCGAAGATCGCCGACATGCGGGCCTCCGGTCGGCTTTGCATCGTGGCGGGCAAACTGGCCGACGCGGTCGCGGAAGGAGCGAACGTGCGCGTCCGCTATCGGCCACGCAGCGAAGACGCGCTCGTATCGATCAAGGTCGATCGCATCATCAATGCAAGCGGGCCGCAGGGCGATCTGCTCCGCACCGAAGAGCCGCTATTGCGCTGCCTCATACAATGCGGGCTGATCCGTCCCGACCCGCTTCGCATCGGGATCGACGTGACGCAACAATCGGAGATCATCGGCGCGGCAGGAAATGTGGTGCCCAATCTGTTCGCGCTCGGACCGATGACGCGCGGCACGTTCTGGGAAATCGTCGCGGTACCCGACATTCGCCGCCAGACATGGGCGGTCGCCCGAAAATTATCGAATGCGCATTGGGTGGGCGGCGAAGGTCTCTGACCGGGTTGGCTGGAACCGCGCCCTAACCGCTTGGAAAAGAAGCCCGGCAGCAGGTGCCGCCGGGCTTCAGGATACGCCAGGGAGTCAACATGGCGCTGATCCCACTATATTCCCTACTTTCACACTAGGTAATATAAAAGTGCTTGCGCGGATGATAGCCTGGCTTCCACGCAGGAAGCGTCAGCCGTTGGTGAGCGCATCCGCGGCGTTGCTCGTATTGTCGAGGGTCGCATCGGCGGCATTTTCGGTCAGGTTGGCATCAACTGCGGGCGCCTCGACGTTCAAGCTGGTCTCGTTGACCGTAACATTCTCCGTCTCCGAATGCTTGGTGCAAGCGGACAATCCGAGTGCCACGAGCGTGACGAGCGGCAGAACGATAAGCTTCTTCATGAATATGCTCCTGTTGAGAGCGGCAATGATAGCCGGGCCAATCCCGACCCGCAATCCCTATAGTTAGGCTAGGATATTATAAGCTGCTCTTGCCAGCGGAGCGAACGAGGCCGAAACAAGTCTTCGTGAGATTAAGGAGGATGTCGTGACCAAGAAAGATAAGGCAACAAAGCTCCCCAAGAAGGTGGGCGGGGTCAAACTGCCCAAACAATTGCGGAAGTCGGCGGGCGTCGTTGCCGAACTCGCGCAAAACCCGATGGCGCGCGAGGTCGTCTCTGCCGCTTTGGTCGCGGGGGCAGCCGCGATCGCCAAGCGCAAAGTCAACGGCGCGGGTGCGTCGGCTGGGTCCAGAAAATCCTCCACCGAACTCGACAAACTCTTCACGCAAGGCAAGGATCTGGGCAACATCCTGGCGCAGGGCGTGACCGCCTTTTTCGGCGCGCTCCTCAACCCGCCCGTGAGAAAAGCCGACGCTGACGCGAAGCCAGCCGCAGCGAAGCCGGCGGCCGCCAGGAAGTTATCGGCGGCGAAGCCTGCTGCTCGCAAGCCGGTCGCTTCGAAGGCGGCGGCCCCGGCCAAGCCCGCCGCAGCCAGACCGGCCAAAGCCGCCAAGCCGCGGGCAAAACCGGGACCAAAGCCCGGCGCCTGATCTATCGGATTGTTCGCTACATGCCCGGGTCGGACAATGCGAACTGGAGCGGGCGAAGGGATTCGAACCCTCGACCCCGACCTTGGCAAGGTCGTGCTCTACCCCTGAGCTACGCCCGCTCGCGTGCGTCCGGGGAAACGCCCCCGGGGGTGAGGGGCGGCTGTTAGCAACCGTTTCGCCGGGCCGCAACCCCTCTGCCGAAATCGCGCCGGGCAGGCGCTGGAGCGGTCATGGCAGCGACATCGCCCCCGCAGACGATGCTTCTTAATTCGGAGCCTACCGCGATACCCTACCCGAACCTCCATCAGATCAAGGCCCTGGACGACTATTATGCTTGGCGTCGTGATCAAGAACGGCGTTAGTCTTCGGTCGCGATTCGTGATCGCATCTTGCGGCGAATCGATTTGCCGCGAGGCCGGCGATCGTTATGCAAACGCGACGTCGCGCATGAATGAGATCGCTCTTGTCCTCGGCACCAACCAAACTCGACCAGATTCTCGGCCTGCATCTTCGTCTCGCGCATGGCGCTGTCCTGCGTCATTTCGCCGAGCATTTCACCGAGCTCGATCTCTCCCAAAAACAGGTTTCGGTGCTGTGGCTGGCCCATGACCAGCCTGGAATAGCCCAGACCGATCTTGCGCGCCGCATGCAGATGGATCGGGCCACGACGATGGCGATAGTTCACGCGCTGGAGCGCAAGGGGCTGCTTTCCCGCCAGCCGAGCGAAGCCGACCGCCGCAAGATCGCATTCAGCCTGACTGCGCGTGGCGAGGAAGTCCTGAATGCCGCTCGGCACGCGATCGGACAGCATGAGAAATGGCTCACGCAACAATTTTCATCGCGGGAACGCAGGCAGCTCATCGCGATGTTACGGCGTATCCATCAAGCTCCTTCTTCCTGAGCGTACGTGCTGAATCTCACGCGCATGAACAAGCGGCCGCTCTCATCATCGTCGAACGGCTGCGCATTACGGATATTGCCGCCCCCATCACGCAGTACCGTCGCGACCAGGCCGACGATGCAGGGGCCGGGGCAGTCTTCGCAGCACAAAGGCAGCACGAGCGATGCCCGCCCAGCCAAGCCGCCAGTCCTCATCTATTTGTATGTAACACCTACGATAACAGCATCTCCGGGGGTTGAGCAACCCGACCTGACAATGTACGTAAAGCATATAAACTGGAATCGATCACAGGCTGTTGGGAGGCATGCAGATAATGGCTGAGCTGGGGACATTGGAGCAGGTGCTCAAGGATGCGGGCGACCCGGTCGCGATGTTGCGCAACGCGCAAATCGGCGCGTACGTCTATCCCGTAGTCGCACCAGAATTTTCCAACTGGCGATCGGAACAATGGGCCTGGCAACACGGGGCCGTCCTGTTCGATCAGTCGCACCACATGGTGAACCTTTATCTGCGCGGCCGCGATGCGCTGAAGCTGATTTCCGACACCGCGATCAACACGATGAAGGGTTGGGGCGTCAACAAGGCCAAGCAATATGTGCCCACCACCCCTTACGGGCACGTCATCGGCGATGGGATCATATTCTGGCTCGCCGAAGAAGAATTCGTCTATGTCGGGCGGGCGCCCGCTTCCAACTGGCTGCGCTTCCAGGCAGCAGCCGGAGGCTATGACGTTGCGATCGAGCATGACGATCGTTCGCCGAGCCGTCCGATGGGCAAGCCGGTAACCCGAACGGCCTGGCGCTTCCAGATTCAGGGGCCGAACGCCTGGGCAATCATAGAGAAACTGAACGGTGCTCCGCTTGAGCAACTAAAGTTCTTCAATATGGCGTCCATGAAGATCGCGGGCCATACCGTGCGCACGCTCCGCCATGGCATGGCGGGTGCGCCTGGCCTCGAAATCTGGGGTCCTTATGAACAGCAGGAAGAGATCCGCGCCGCGATCCTGGCAGCCGGCGAGGAATTTGGGATAGTGCCGGTGGGCGCACGCGCATATCCCTCCAACACCCTCGAATCAGGCTGGATACCCTCTCCCTTGCCCGCCATCTATACGGGGGAGAAGCTGCGCAGCTATCGTGAATGGTTGAGCGCCGACAGTTACGAGGCAACGGGAGGCATTGGCGGGAGCTTTGTTTCCGACCACATCGAGGATTATTATCTCAACCCATATGAATTGGGATATGGTCCCTTCGTCAAGTTCGATCATGATTTCCACGGACGCGAGGCCCTGGAGGCACTCGATAAATCGGCCCAGCGCAGCAAGGTAACGCTCGCGTGGAACGGAGACGATGTCGCGAAGATATTCGCCTCGCTGTTCGATGGCTCGGAGCTACCCTACAAATATTTTGATCTGCCGCTCGCCAACTATGCCTCGTCAAATTACGACCGGGTCGTCGACAGCGATGGCCGCACCGTGGGACTTTCGATGTTCACCGGGTATAGCTTCAATGAGAAGGCCGCTCTTTCCCTGGCGACGATCGACCCCGAAATCGAAGTCGGAACCGAACTCCGTGTAGTGTGGGGCGAGGAAAACGGAGGCACCCGCAAGACCACGGTCGAACCCCATCGCCAGATCGACGTCCGGGCAATTGTAAGTCCCGTGCCCTATTCGAAGGTCGCGCGCGAAACCTATGTTGAGGGATGGCGTACCGCTCGCCCCGGCTGAGCGGAACGCCGATCCGCGGGAAAGCGCTACGCCGTCATGGCGCGGTTGGCTCCAACCTGCTCCGGATTATCGATTCCCCACGCACGAAATCAGCGGAGCCGGTTGGCAGGCTACCTATTCTCAGGCAGCCGATCGCGCCGATCGGTTCGCCTCCAGGTTCAGTATATCCTGGATCTGCCGGCGGACCGTGATCGCCGGGGTGTCCGACTTCACCAGCAGTTCGGGCCCAAGGTGCGCTGGATTTGCGAGGTTGCGCTCGACGGCCTCGATGGCCGCCACGTCCTGATTGCGCACAGCCGTGTCTATGCTCATCACGATCGCGTCGAACTCGGCATCGTCATGTCGATAGTTTCGGCTGCATCCTGAAAAGTAATGGACGCTATGGGGGGTTTCGGGCGTCACGAAATGCTGGAAATAAAACGTGCCGTAAATCGAGGTGTCGATCGTTTCGAGAGCATCGATCGACTGAATGTCCACGCCCGTGCGCAAATAGGCGGGCGAGAAATACCAGGTCGAGCCGAGCGCATCATGCAGCCCTTCGAATCTGTTCTCCTCCTTGTAGAGCAAATCGTAAAATTGCGGCACCCAAGGGGTACGCGTTGACCGGGTCGCAAAGGCCTGACCATTGGGGCCCTGGCGGAACTTGACGGGAAAATCGAGCAGTCCTTTGGCCTCCAGCGCCGTGGCGTGAAGAAATTCGAGATGCGTGATGTCGAGCAGGTTTTCGACGAGGAGCTGCGCGCGACCCTTGGCGTGCAAAACCGGCCCCACCTGCACCCACCACGAATCCGACAGACCGGCTTGCTCAAGCGGCGGCAGCAGCGCGACATCGGCGAGCGCGGGATCGCCGGGCCAGATCCAGATCCATCCGCCATGCTCCGCGGTCGGATAGATGCGCTGACGAAACTGCTTGGGCGACGCCGCCTGGAAAGGCACCTTGACGCAGGACCCGGTGCGCCCGTCAAACTGGAAACCGTGATAATTGCACTGGAGCGCATCGCCAACGACACGGCCTTCGGCGAGCGGATAATAACGGTGCGGGCAGACTCCGTGCATTGCGGTCGGCGTGCCGTCGGCCATCCGGAACAAGGCGACCGGCGAACTCATGATCGTGCGTTCGATCGGCCCGTCGGCGATCTCGAACGGCGCGGCAGCCACATACCAACAGTTGCGAACGTAGACCTCGTCGCCTTCGAACGGATACATGGGGGCTCCTTGAATATATCGCGTTTATATTATTGTACGTATCGTATCTGATCTGTCGAAACCGCGCAACCGCCGCCGCTCGTGTCGATCGGGCGGAGGGGTTAAATCTTTTCGCGATATTCGAACCAGTCGAAGTCGGCGCTGAGCCCACCGCCTGACATGTCCTGGCACGCCATTCCCACGAAGGCACCGGTGAAATTTGCCAGCCCGGGCGCGCTCGCCTCGTCCGACAGGATCGATGCGTCGAACCAATTGGGGAGTTCGATCCAGTCCGTTTGTCCTCCGGCCCGGTAGGCGAAACGCAGGTTCGAATGATCGACCACCGCGCGCAGCATGACCGGCCCGTCCGGGATGCGAACGGCGTCGCTGAACGCGTCGGTCTGCAGCTGATCGGGCAGCGCCGACATGACGCGGAGATGGCGGCCATATTCCTCGTCATGCGAGACATAGAGATAATGGAATTTGGTCGCGTTATAATAACAGATCAGGCCGGCCATCTGCTGGAAATGGCGCGGTTCGAATTCCATCGCGCAGCTCGCGGTATAGCGGAACGCCTGCTGCCGCCGGGCAACGAGCGATTGCGTGAACAGGCTGCCGACGGTCTCGCGCCCGAACAGACGGAGATAGCCGGGGCGGGCAGCGAGGCTGAATATTTCGTCCGGCTCGGGCGTGCGCAGCCACTGGAAGTCCACGGGCAGCTCGGGCGTGTCGAAGTCGCTGCGGCATGATTGCAGCCCACCGGCGTTGCTCGCCGCGATATCGACTTCAAGCTGGGGGCGGCCCGATCCATCCAGCGTCCGCAGCCACCCGTCGGCGCCCCAGCGCATCGGCTGGATCGCCGTCTCGCGGCCCAGTACGCACCGCCCGCGATTGGGGAGCGGCCGGCCGCACAGATAGACGATGAAGGTCTCGCCCTCCGGCGTATCGACCAGATCGGCGTGACCGGCACGCTGGATCGCGCCCGTCGGATCGGCCCGCGCACCCAGAATGGGACGGTCGGGGTGAAGCTCGTACAGGCCGGTGAGCGACTTCGAGCGCGCCATCGTGACGGCATGGTTCCACCCGGTGCCGCCTTCGGCCGTCAGGAGGTGATAATAGCCGTCGCGCTTGTAGAGATGCGGCCCCTCCGTAAAACCGAGCGCGGTCCCCTTGAAGATCAGCGAGCGTTCGCCGATCAGCCTGCGCTCCGCGGCGGAATATTCCTGGAGGACGATCCCGCCGAACCGGTTCCTGCCGGGGCGATGATCCCACAGCATGTTGAGGAGATATTTGCGGCCATCATCGTCGTGGAACAGCGAGGGATCGAACCCGCTGCTGTTCAGATAGACGCGGTCGGACCAGTCGCCATCGATCGTCGGCGAGGTGACGAGATAATTGTGAAAATCGCGCAAGGACGCGCCCGACGTTCCGCCCCCCGATGTCCGGCCGTAGCGCCTTACCTGGGTATAGATGAGGTGGAACAGCCCGTCGGCATAGGTCAGGCAGGGCGCCCAGACCCCGCAGCTGTCCGGATCGCCGCGCATGTCGAGCTGGTCCGCGCGCCGCAGCGGGCGCGACACCAGGGTCCAGTTGGCGAGATCGCGCGAATGGTGGATCTGGACGCCGGGGAACCATTCGAACGTCGAGGTCGCGATATAATAATCCTCGCCGACGCGGACGATCGACGGATCGGGATTGAACCCGGTCAGGATCGGATTGGTGATCGTCATGCCCCAACGTCTCTCCTCGGATCCTTGACCACTGTCCACAATACCGCTGCCGCAGCCAGATCGAGCAGCCCGAGCGCCACGAAGAACGGGCTGTAACCGATCGTCGCCACCAGCAGGCCGATGGCGAGCGAGAATATGAGCACACCGAGATTGGCGCAGGTGCCGGCTATGCCCGCAACCGTCCCCACCTCATTGGTCGGGAACAGATCGGACGCCATCGTGATGCAGCTGATCGACAGCGTCTGGTGCGCGAAGCCGCCGATGCAGAGCAAGGCAATCGCGGCATAGGGGCTTTCGACAAAGCCCACGAAGATCATGCTGGTCATCATCAGCGCCCCCACGGTGAAGGCGCTGCGCCGCGCGTTGATCAGGGTGAAGCCGCGCCGCTGGAGCCAGGCGGCGAGCGCGGGGCCGAACAGGCAGCCGAGATCGGCGGTGACGAAGGGCAGCCAGGCGAACAGGGCAATCTGGCCGAGATTGAAGCCGCGGACGGTCGTCAGGTAGAGCGGAAGCCAGAAGGTCAGCGTGCCCCAGGTCGGATCGGCCAGCAAACGCGGGATCGCGATGCCCCAGACGTTGCGGCGGCGGAGCAGCGCGCCGAGCCGGGGCCGCTCGCCGGCGCCGATCGGCGGCGCCTGTTCCTGTCCGGCGACGATATAGTCGCGCTCGGCCGGCGAGATGAACGGATGGATCAGCATCGGCCGGTAGAAAAGCAGCCACAGCCCGACCCACATCAGCCCGAGCGCGCCGGTGACGACGAAGGCGCCCTGCCAGTTCCAGAAATAGATCGAGGCGACCACCAAGGGCGGCGCGAGCATCGATCCGAACGAGGCGCCGATATTGTAGATGCCGCTGGCGAACCCGCGTTCCTTTGCCGGGAACCATTCGGACACGACCTTCAGGCCGCCGGGCTGCGCCGAGCCTTCCGCCAGACCCATCGCGCCGCGCAGGCCGGCGAGCGCGATCCAGTTGGTCGCCAGGCCGTGCGCCGCCGCGATCAGCGACCAGGTGCCGGCGAAGAGAGCGAGCCCGTAGCGCAGGCCGATGACGTCGAGCAGATAGCCCGCGACCGTCTGAAACATGATCCCGATCTGGAAGGCGCCGGTGATGTACGAATATTGCCGCGGGGTAATGCCGAGATCGGGCAGCATGGCTGGCGCCGCCACGCCCAGCGTGCTGCGCGTCAGGTAATTCAGGATCGTGCCGAGCATGACGAGCCCGATCATCCACCAGCGCAGGGACCCACGGCCTCGCTTCATCGCACGCTCCTCCCCTGCCGCGACCGCGCCGCGCGCATTTCCTATAGGATAGGATTAGAGGCGAAATTCCATGAGAACAGGGAATTTTTCGCGTCTTTCGCGCGATAACCGGGAAGTAGGACCGCCGGTCTGCCGGCAAGACTGCTTTTATGACTGAGATATCAGGCGCTTGCCGCGACATCGCAAAGTTTTTCCAGGTCCGTCCGATAACAGGTGATTTTGGAGCGATAACAGGCGGATATCATGCGGCCGGCCCTGGCGGGCGAGCCGATGCACGAGGACGGGGAAGACCCGACAGGCGAGGTCGAAGCACGCCCACGCCCTTCGACAGGCTCGGGGCGAACGGCTCCGGGCGAACGGCGCGGGAGACGACCCCACTCCCGAAACGAATCCGGTTGGAGCGCGCGCCCGCTTGGGGTTATGCTCGCGCGCCCGGCACGGACGATCGCAGTCGTCCGGCCGATCACGGGAGGGATGAGCCATGAATGTCTGGACACCGCGCATATTGAGCCTGCTTCGCATCGTCGCCGCCTTGCTGTTCATGGAGCATGGCTTGATGAAGCTCCTCCATTTCCCCGCACCCCAGCCGAGCGCACCCGATCCGCTGCCGGCGATGCTGATGGTGGCGGCGTGGATCGAGGTCGTCGGCGGCGCGCTGCTGGCGCTCGGGCTGTTCACGCGCGCGGCGGCGTTCGTCTGTTCGGGCGAGATGGCGGTCGCCTATTTCATCGCGCACTTCCCCAGCAGCCCGTGGCCCGGGCTCAACAACGGCGACGCGGCGGTGCTTTATTGCTTCACCTTCCTGTACCTGACGTTCGCCGGCGGGGGCGAATGGAGCGTGGATGCGCTGCGGGCGAAACGATCGACGCCCTGAACGGCGAGGGTCGCTTCGGCCGAGTGATCGCCGGGGTTGCCGGGGCTTGATCGCGTCGCTTCGCTCGCGATGACGGGCCGCGACGCGGGCCTGCGATCCAGGGGAAAAACAAAAAACCCCCAAAACCGAACTAAAGGAATTGACGCCCGATAGGGTGCGCGAAGCGCGCGCACCCGGCCCGGCTATATCGTAACTGCAATGAGAAAAAGCGGTCGGCGCTGTACGCCATAAGCGTATTTTCTTGATTTCGCGTTCGACTTGATGTACGCGATATGCGTATATCTGTCAAGCGGAGTCGAGGATGGCGGACGAGGAAGAGAAGGGCGCATGCGCGATGACGCCAGCGCAGGAGATTGCGGCGCGGGCGATCGATCCGTGCGCGACCAGCTCGCAGATCGTGGCGGCGTTTCGCGAGGAAGGCGATGCGGCGATCGACCCGGACCATGGCCAGGCCGCGATGCGCCAGCGGGTGGAGGCGGTGCGCAACGGCAAGTTCGACAGCGCGGAGGCGACGTTGGTGGGCCAGGCGGCGGCGCTTAACGCGATCTTCGCCCATATGGCGCGGCGCGGGCAAGCGCATCTGGACCAGCCGGGCAAGCGGGCCGAGCGTTATTTGCGGCTGGCGCTGCGGGCGCAGACGCAGTGCCGGGCGACGCTGAACGTGCTGGCGCATGTGAGCGGGCAGCGGCCGGAGGAACCCGAGCCGCCCCGGCAGATCACGCAGATCGAGCGGCGGATCGTCTATCCGCCGAGGGAGCCGGGCGGGCAGGAAATCGTGCGCAGCTATTGAGGCGTGGCGAAAGGATGGACGGTGGAGCGGCGCGCGGCGCAGGCGGCGCGGATGCGGGCGCGCAAGCCGTGGGAGCGTTCGACCGGCCCGCGGACGGAGGCGGGCAAGGCGCGATCGCGCGGGAATTCGACGGGCCGGGGATGCATGCAGCGATTGGATGCCGAGCTGGCGGAGGTGGAGGCGCTGATGCGCGAGTGGGAGGTGATGCGGCGGCGCTGGTCATCACACCCCGGTGATCAGAAGATCCAGAGCGGCAGTCACGGTTTCGTGCGCGTGGTCCAGCGTCGCCACCCGCGCTCCCAGCTCACGAACACGCACGGCGGCGGCGAATTGCGTCACCATGACGTGGCGCTGCCCTGCAATATCGAAAATGGGATTGAGGCGTGCGGCCGGCGCGGGAGCCTGATCGGGCGGGAGCAGAGGCACGACGAACCGCGTGTTGAGGCCCGAAAGGAGATCGGCCTGGACATTCAGCAAATAGCCCGGCCCGCCATCACGGCGCGAATGAACGTCCAGCCGCGACATCAGAAGAGGCGGGAGGCGGCAAGCGGCAGGCCATGTTCGTCGGCAAAATTATTGGATGAGGCGAGCGCGGCCGCGTTTTCGGTGAGCCATATGGCCGCCCGCGCCTCAGCAATCTGCTCCGCCAGCCCGCGTTCGCACGCGCGCGAGATATTGATGCCGAGCTGCCGCGCTTCCTCGATCAGGTGGGGATCGAGCGAGACGTTAGTCGCGCGGCGCGCGGCGGATGAGGATGGGGAGGCAAAGGTCATGGGCATGATATATGCGCATGACATGTGCCTCGCAAGCGCGACGACGAGTCAGAGGCCCAGCAACGCCTTGATCTTGGCCTGCACCTCGGCGAGCGTGGCGGCGGAGACATTGCCCTTTCTGACGGCACCGCGAGCACGCCAATCGAGGCTTTTGACCTGATCGGCCAGCACCACGCTTGGCGGTTCGCTGCTCTCGATCACCTCGAACGGATAATGTTTGATGCGCGACGTCATAGGGCAGCAGAGCATCATGCCGCGCGGCCCATTGTAGCGCGCCGGGGAGAGTACCAGAGCCGGACGGTGCCCCGCCTGCTCGTGGCCCGCCTGCGGATCGAACTGAAGCCAGACGATCTCACCCACATCCGGCACATAGGCGGCCATTACCAGGCTTCGCCGCCGACCGGGCGCCCGAAATCTACCTCATCATGGAAGGTATCCGGCGTCATGCCTGCGAGAAGCGCGTCGAGCTGATAGGATGCGGCGGCGATCGGCTGAATGATCACCCGGCCATCCTCTTCGCGAATATCGACCTCCTGATCGATCCGCAGAGCAGCCGCCGCCATGATCGACGAGGGGATGCGGATCGACGCGCTATTTCCCCACTGCTTGACGTTGGTGCGCATGAGGCCTCCTGTATCGACAAGGTAGATACATAGAGCGGTGAAGCGAGGGGGTCAAACATCGTCGCACACGTGTTTGCAACTATTGAGACTTCTCCGGCGGCGCCCGAGTTGCCGTGAGACCCTGCCCCGCATAACAGTC
>DATMIP010000023.1:0-3844 GCA_035554515.1 Sphingomonas sp.
GGCTGGGTGATCATTGGTTGGACATGAACAACAGCACCCCCCCTCATAGCCCCGCACTGACGGCCCTCGCCGCCATCATTGCTCTGTCATCCACCCCGCTTCTGGCGCAGGCCGCCGACGGCGCCGCCAGTCAGACAGCGCCCGAGATCGCCGTTCCGGCTCCGGCCCCTGTTGTCCAGCAGGCCGCCGTACCGGCGATCACGGTCGCGCCCCCCGCGGCTGAGGCCGCCGCACCCGTCTCCGCACAGCCCGTGATGCGGACGATGAGCACTCCGGTGGTGCATACCGGGGACGATACGGCGCAAACCGCGGAAACCGCCACGCAGATTGTTCCAGCCAAACGCGTCGTTCCGGCAACGCGCGCGCGCGTCGTCGCCCCGGCGCCCACAGCTGCAAGCCGATCGCCAGCACCGGCAGTCGCCGCCGACCGGTCGCAAGCGCCTATTTCGGTAGCGCGCCAGCAGCCGCAGCCCGCGCCCACGCCTGTTGCAGCCGCGCCCGCTTTGCCGGTGGCCGCGCCCGCCCCCGTCGCGAAGACGGTAGCGACCCAGTCGATCAGGGACCAGATGGTAGAGAATGATGCCGGTCCGATCGCCGGTGCGGTTGGGCTCGGCCTGCTCGCCATCGGCGGAATCGCGTTCGCACTACGTCGCCGCCGCGGCGAAGACGAGTTCGTCGCCACGACCCCGGCGGCTGATGCCGACATCACTGTCGCACCGGCGATGGCCATGCCCGTGGCTCCGGTCGCCGCGACTGCCCGGGCGACCTTGCCCAACGGTTTCGATCTGTCGCGCTTCGGACGCCATGCCCAAGCGGCATATCGCGGCCCAACGCCCGACAATCCTTCGCACTCGCTGCGCCGCCGGTTGAGCCGCGCGAGCTTCTTCGATCAGCGCGAGCGCGAAGTGGCCGAGGCTGGTGTGCCGGTTCAAGCAGCGGCGGCCGAGCCGGTCGCGGCGATGGCGGCCGCCAAGGAGCGCGATAACGGACAGGTTACCGTGCGCCTCGCTCCGCAACGGAAGAACAATGGATTTGGCTTTGTCTTCCAGAAGTAGATTTACGACGATTTAGTACGCTTCGAACCGCCGTCGCTCCCAAGCGGCGGCGGTCTTTTTTTTTGGGTCAGATTTCCAGCTGGCTCCCCAGTTCGACCACGCGGTTGATCGGCAGCTTGAAGAATTCCATCGCGCTTTCGGCGTTGCGGACCATCCAGGCGAACAATTTTTCCCGCCAGATCGCCATTCCCGGCCGGGACGAGGCTATCACCGTCTGGCGGCCCAGAAAGAAGCTCGTGTCCATCGGTCGGAAAAGCGGCCCGCATTCGGGAATGCGGGCAAGCGCCGCCGGAATGTCGATCTCCTCCATGAACCCGTAATGGAGGATGATGCGGTAGAAGCCCTGTTCCAGCGTCGCGGTTTCGTACCTTTGCTCATCGGACACCGTCGGGACGCCGTTGATGCGGACCGTCAGGACCACGATCCGCTCGTGCAGCACCTTGTTGTGCTTGACGTTGTGCAGCAGCGCTGGCGGGACGCCCATGGGGCTTGCCGACAGAAAGACCGCGGTGCCCGAAACGCGCTCCAGCGAACGGGCGGTGGAGGCGATAAACATCTCCATCGTCATGGCACTTTGCCCCAGTCGCTCGCGCACGATCCGTCGGCCTCGCGCCCAGGTTGTGAGCAGGGTGAAGGCAACCGCCGCTACCAGCAGCGGGAACCAGCCGCCATCGGGCACCTTCGTCAGGTTCGACGCGAAATAGGCCCCGTCGACGATCAGGAAGGCGCCGGTCACGGGTATCCCCAGCCATTTCGGCCATTTCCAGACCGACCAGGTCAGCACGCCGAGCATGCACGCCGTGATGAACATCGTCCCGGTCACGGCGATGCCATAAGCGGCGGCGAGATCGCTCGAGCTACCGAAACCGATCGTGATCATGATCACCAACCCGAGCAGCGACCAATTGACGAAAGGGACATAGATTTGCCCCGCCGCTTTGGCGCTCGTGTTGACGATCCGCAGCCGCGGCAGAAAGCCGAGCTGCACCGCCTGCTGGGTTACGGAAAAGGCTCCCGAAATTACCGCCTGGCTGGCGATCACGGTTGCTACGGTCGCGAGGATGACGAGCGGCAGCCGGGCCCAGTCCGGCGCCATCAGATAGAAGGGATTCTCGATCGCGGCGGGCCGCGCAAGCAGCAGGGCGCCCTGGCCCATATAGTTGAGGAGCAGACAGGGCAGCGCAATGTAGAGCCATGATATGCTGATCGCGCGGCGGCCGAAATGGCCCATGTCGGCATAGAGCGCCTCGGCACCCGTTACCGCCAGCACCACCGATCCCAGGGCCAGGAAAGCCAGCTTGGGATCGACGAGGAAAAAGCGGACTGCCCAGGCGGGATTGAGGCTGCCGAGGATCGTCGGATGCGCCATCACGCTGCCGATACCGAGTATCGCCAATATCCCGAAATAAAAGATCATGACCGGTCCGAAAAGCGCCCCGACCCTCGCCGTGCCATAGGATTGGATCGCGAACAGCCCGATCAGAATCAGGATGGATATCGGCATCACCATCGCCGTCAGGCTGTCATTGACCGTGCTCAGCCCTTCGACCGCGGACAGGACCGAAATTGCCGGGGTGATGATGGCGTCGCCGTAAAAGAGCGCGGTCGCGGCAACGCCCAACATGATGATGCCGCGCGTCCACTTCTTCTCGCCAGCCTTGCGCGCGATCATGGCAAGAAGCGCCAGGCTGCCGCCCTCGCCATGATTGTCGGCGCGCAGGATGACGAAAACATATTTTATCGTGACGACCAGCATCATCGTCCAGAAGATCAGGCTCAGCACGCCGAAAATATGCGGCTGGTCGACCGCCAGCGGATGATGCCCGGCGAAACTTTCCTTCAGCGCATAAAGCGGTGAGGTTCCAATATCGCCGAACACGACGCCAATCGCGCCCAGCGCGAGCAGAGGCAGCGGCTCGGCCGCATGTTGACCCGCATCATGCGCTCGATCGTCGGGGAGGGTAGAGGCAAGCATGCGAGGTCGGTCCCGAAATACGGGACCGTGCGTCCCGCCTCGCAGCGATGGCCCGACGGCCATATGCTTGCGAGCCAGATCGGCGGGTGACCGCATATGTTTTCCATATTTTAAGCAGGCAGCGACCGCGCTGCATATGCAAATCCTATGTGCGGGGCCGGCTGGACGGCTCGAATCCCTATGCGGGCATCAATAATTCGCCTCCCGATCGGGAGAATGCGCGGTGCAATTGCGTAAAATATTGATGGACCTCGCCCTTCGCGGCGCGGGCTTGATGCTATTATGCTTGGCCGCTTTGGTTGGTCGGACCCTGTTCGCCGTCGCCAGCCCACGCGGCAATGACGGCCCGCTGACCTATGCGTTCGCGCTGATGTTCGTGGTCAGCGGCAGTCTTGGCGCGGCCCTGGCGGGCTGGGGCCGTCATCTGGCCGACCCGATCGAACTTTCCGCGCGCTGGACGATCCACCGGCGGGAAAAACCCCGCGGCGGCGGCCGCAGATAATTACCGGTCGAGCCTGAATTGCGCGACCTGAAGCAGGAGCATCCGCATCTTCTCGCGCGATGCGTCGGTGAGCGAGACCAGAACGCGACGCGCGTCGGCAGGGTCGCGTGATTTCACCAGCAGCCCCTGATCGATCATCGCGTTGATACAGCGCACCGCGGTCGTCGTCGGCACGGCGGCGGCAATGCACAGGCTCGACATGCTGACCTGGCGCCCCGCGCCGCCCTCGACGAAAAGGTCGAGCAATATGTCCCATTCGGGTTCGGCGAAGATCAGCTGATCGAAAAGCTTCTCGCGTTTCCGCCGGAAACT
>DATMIP010000024.1:0-9558 GCA_035554515.1 Sphingomonas sp.
CATTCGCCGCAAGCTTCTGCATCACGGCTTTATGGAGCGCGATATTTTCTTCGGGGCTGCCATCCGCGCCGACATGGATATTGAGCTCATCGGCAAGCGTCTTGCGGGCGGCCAGGCTTGAATCCATGCCAAGCAGGGTCAGTAGATCGACGATCGACGTCCGCCAGTTATTGGGCTTGCCAAAGGCGGCGGCCTTCTGTGCCAGGATCGCGTCGACGTCGACCGGCGCCGCGGAAGGCGCGGAAGCAGCAGAGGGCGGCGCCTGAGTCATCGGAATCGCGGGTTTGGCGGCAGATGCGGCGGGCGCGTCATGATTGAAGCTGCCGAGCGGGCCATGGTCCCCGAAAATGGCGTGTTTGATACTGTCGAAAATACCCAAGATACATACTCCACAACATGAGTGAGGCGGGGCGGCCGATTGCCACCCCGGCCCGTCAGTTGCTGTTCTGAAGTGAATGTTTGAGGTCGCGCATCTGATCATGGCCCTCGCGAACCGACCGGTAGCCCGCCTCAATCACGGCGCGCGTTTCCGCCGACAACTCCTGATCCTTGATCGCATCCTCGAACTTCGCCTTGATATGATCTTCGCCGCGTTCGACCTCGTTGACGACCGCCTGATCGTCCTGGCCGGTCACTGCGGCCTTGAGATTGACGAAGAGGCGATGCGCGCCGCCAAGGGCGGTCCCACCCTCCGACGGTTCGCCGCCAAGGCGCCGGACTTCGGCCTGGAGCAGGCTGGCGACCTGACGGCGTTCATCGGCGCGTGCGGTGAACAGGCTAGCGTAGCGGCCATTTTCCGCATCCTCGGCGGATGCGGCATATCCCTCGATGCTGTCGATAGTGGTCGCAATGAGCGAGTTGAGCGTGCTGATATCGTGGTCGTTGCCGGCCATCGGGAATGTTCCTTGTGCTGGAGGTGTAGCGTAGAACGCGCAACCTCCGCGCAAGGCACCACCATCAAAACGATTCTCGTCGTATTTATTGGCCGGGACGCCGCGTGCAACGTCCGGGCGAAAGCCTAATTTAGACCGGCAGATTGGTTGGCCCCCGCTGGGAGGGAAAGAGCTACTTGCCCAATTGGCCGCGCAGCGCACCCTTGGGGAAGGCCGCGCTATGAATGTTCACATAATAGTCGCCGGGACTGGCCAGGATGGCGGCCAGCGCGTCGGCGCCCACGGCCACGCAGCCTTCGGACATCCCCGTGGCCGGCGCCGTAAACGGGGCTACTACCCCGCCAGCGACGCCGGGCGCGCCCTTGTGAATGTGCGCCATGGTCGGCGTATCCGTTCCGGACGCCATCAGCATGTAGCAAATCCGGCCCTTGTCGGGGTCGAGCGTAAGTTCAGCCGAACCAGTTCCTTTATCGGCCCCCGGTCCCGGAACCTCGGCCGCCCCGGTGAGCGCCGTCGAAAACTTGACCGGCGGGGCAGCAAAGGCTGGCATTACGACAGCGACGGCCAGCAGGGCATGGATTGGGCGCATCATCATCTCCTCCGCGAGGGACTCGCGTGGAGCGAGCCCGAGAATGTCGGGATGCTGATCGCAGCGGCCGCCTGCGTCAACGCCTTGCACGCGCATTGTCGTTGGGTGGCGGTGTTCAGCCCTCACGGATGCGCCATATTCCACTTACCCGGCATTGATACCGCCTCGCCGGGTCGATTGGCACGCCAAAGATCGTTGAGCGTTATGGCCGGATGCAGATGACCTCTCCCGCATCGGTCGGAGGCGCCGCTCTTGCCATCGGCTTGGCGGTCGCGTGGATGCTTCCGCCTGCGACGCCGATCGGCGGCGTTTCGGTCACACAGCGGTCCGACGGGTCTCGGCATGTCGGGACGGATAAGACATTGAAGGCGCAACCGCCTTCTTACGACGAAGCGGCCTATCTTCCCCCCGACCTGCCCGTGACGCGCAATTATCCAATTCTCGCCAATGGCGAAGCCCGAGGCGGCGATGGGCGATGGCCAGCGGATGGCGAGGTGCTACGTGGTGCCGCTTTCGAGCAGCGCGCGCTCGAAAATGCCGAAACGCAACAGGCCGCGGATGCGGACACTGCTTATGCGGAAAACCGCCCCGATCCGGGATTTTCCGCCGGATATCGCTGGGCGGAAAAACGCCAGGTCCAGGACATGCGCGAATGCAATCTCTGGGCAGGCACGCCGCGCGAGGAGGGCTGCCGCGCCTTCGCACGCGATACTCAAGGCCGTTCAAACGGCGAGAAAAGCGAAAATGATGGTGCCGGAGCGGAACTCTAGCGGGCGGCCTGGCGCGACGCGTAGCGCGCAGAATCGCCGGGATAGCGACCGTCCGGGCTCACCGCGAGGTCGATGACGCATATCGTGCGATAACGAGGATGGGGCCCGCAGGCGGCACCCGCATAGCGTAGCTCGCCGCTATAGACGATCGAACGGTGGCCGCGATCGGCTACGCCATCGTCGACAATGAGCTGTCGGATGGCGTCGAGCGCGTCGATCGACCCGTAGGAGATTATTTCCGCAACATAGGAACCGCCCCCGAGACGCTTAACGCGCTGTCCCGGCGTCGAGCCATCGCTGCCGGCGTGTCCCTCCTCTCCGGTCCGCGCCTGATCGGCGACATGAGCCGCCGCAGCCGCCTGCAGCAGTGCGGACGGGCTGACCTGCCCCAGCGGAGGCTGGTGGCCGAGGAAAGTGATAGTTTCATCGACCACGGCAACACCCTCCTCGGTTGCAATGTCGGCGTCGAGATCGGGATAACGCAGCAGACCGGCGTGAAAATAGGAGCGATATTGCGTGAGCCCGCGAACGAAGGCGGGCGGATCGGTGCGCGCCGCATTGAGTTCGGCGAGGAGCCGGCGGTCGTCGATCGGAGCATGGCTGTACGCTATCGCGGGCGCCGCCAGAGCAGCTGCCACCAACATGCCGGTCCCGATATGCATCCGCCCTGCTCCACTCCGCCCGTGGAGAAAAACGGCAGAAACTCCCGGAGTTTAATCGCCACCAGGGCAGCGCGGCCCAGGCGAGCCCGGGCAGTCGCTCTGAGAATATGACGGCAAGGATCACGATCACGCCTGTGTTTGCAGTGCGACAAAGCGCCGGATCAGAGCCGGAAAATATGTCAGCTTCATTTGCCTATCGCGCCATGCTGTGTTACGACAGCATTACGCATGGCCGCTTCCGATCGCCCCGTTTACCTTCGCCTGCGCGACCAGATCGTCGCGATGATCCTCGACGGCCGGATTCGTGAGGGGGACGCGCTGCCTTCCGTCCGCGCCTTCGCCGCTGATCAAGGCGCCAATCCCCTGACCGTCGCCAAGGCCTATCAAAGCTTTCAGGAGGATGGGCTTGTCACCGTGCGTCGCGGGGTAGGCATGTTTGTCGACCGTGGCGCCGCCCAGCGGCTGCGCGCCCAGGCGCGCGCGCATTTCCTCGATGAGGAATGGCCCGATATCGCGTCGCGCATCCGGCGGCTCGATATCGATCCCAGCGAACTGATCGACCGGCTAACGGCGTGACATTTGGGATTGGCCGGCCGCGCTGCTAGGCGCCCGCGGGTGAGCCAGGCCCGTATCCTGCCCTTCAGCGAAGCCGCGATTGCGGAGGCCGCAGCGCTGATCGCTGCGGGCTTGCCCGTCGCGATGCCAACAGAGACCGTTTACGGCCTGGCCGCTGATGCCACGTCGGGTGACGCCGTCGCCTCAATCTATGCCGCCAAAGGCAGACCGTCGTTCAATCCGCTAATCGTCCATGTGCTCGATCTGGCGGCCGCCAGTATGCTCGCCGAACTGCCCCCCGCAGCGGCACGGCTGGCCCGGGCATTCTGGCCCGGACCGCTTACGATCGTCGCCCGGTTGAAGTCGAACGCACCGATCGCGGCCCTCGCCACGGCCGGGCTTTCGACCATCGCGTTGCGTGCGCCGGCTCACCCGGCGATGCGCGCGCTCCTCGCAGCGACCGGCAAGCCGCTTGCCGCACCTTCCGCGAACGCAAGCGGCACGATCAGCCCAACGCGCGCCAGCCATGTACTGCACTCGCTGGGCGCCGCGATCCCGCTGATCGTCGATGGTGGCGCGGCCGATGTCGGCGTGGAGTCCACGATCGTCGCGCTCGAGGCCGATGGCCTTCGAGTGCTGCGTCCGGGCCCTGTCACCAACGATCAGCTTATCCATGCTTCCGGACTGCCAATCCTGTCGGGCACGACCGACACGATCACCGCACCCGGCCAGCTCGCGCAGCATTATGCCCCGTCCAAACCGCTGCGGCTATGTGCGACCGAGGCTCGCGATGGAGAATGGCTCATAGGGTTCGGTGAAATTGCCGGCGACGTGACGCTTTCGGCCAGTGGCGACACCAGCGAAGCCGCGGTGCGCCTGTTCGACCTGCTGCATGCGGCAGATGCTGGCGACAGGCCGCGCCTTGCAGTCGCACCGATCCCGGAGAGGGGTCTTGGCGTCGCGATCAACGACCGGCTGCGCCGTGCGTCCGCGTGACGCCGCGCGGTTACTTGGTTCAGCGGCGGCGCCCCACTAAGCTCGCGTAATGCGGCTGTTCGACACCCTGATGCGCAAACTTATCCGCAAGGGTGTGCTGACCGTGATCGGCGCGGATGGCCGCCGCTACGCTTATGGCAAACCCGCGCCCGGGCTCCATCCGTCGATCATCCACTTTACCGACACGGCCACCCCCCGGCGGGCGGCGCTCAACCCCGCTTTGGCAATCGGGGAGGCCTATATGGACGGACGCCTGATCGTCGAGCAGGGCGACATCGCGTCCTTTCTCGATCTGATTGGCGCCAACACGCATTGGGATGATCCCGACGCGGTTCACCTTCGCCTGTGGCGGCCATGGCGGCGCAACCGCCTGCTCGAGACGTGGAATTGGCAGCGCCAGGCGAAGCGCAACGTGGCGCATCATTATGATCTGTCGCGCTGCCTTTACGATCTCTTCCTCGACGAGGACCTGCAATATAGTTGCGGCTATTTCCTGCGGGGCGACGACAAGCTTGAGGAAGCCCAGGCCGCCAAGAAAGCGCATATCGCCGCGAAGCTCGCGCTGACGCCGGGCCAGAAAGTGCTCGACATCGGCAGCGGCTGGGGCGGACTTGCGCTTTACCTGAACCGCGTCGCCGATGTCGACGTGCTCGGAATCACCTTGTCCGAGGAGCAGCTTATTGTCGCGCGCGATCGCGCGGCGGCGGCGGGGGTGGCCGACCGCGTGAAATTCGAACTGCTCGATTACAGGAACGTGCGGGGCAAGTTCGATCGAATCGTCTCGGTGGGCATGTTCGAACATGTCGGCCCGCCGAATTATCGCGGCTTCTTCAAGCAGGCCCGCGCATTGCTCGCCGACGACGGGGTGATGCTGCTCCATACGATCGGGCGTGCCGACGGACCTGCGCCGACCGACCGCTGGCTGGCGCGTTATATCTTTCCCGGCGGTTACGTCCCCGCGCTGAGCCAGATCGCGCCGGCAATCGAGGATGCGCGGCTGTGGATCACCGACCTCGAGATATTGCGGCTCCATTATGCCCACACGATCGATCATTGGTACCGACGGGTGAATGCGGCGCGCGCGGAAATCGTGAAGCTGTATGACGAACGCTTCTTCCGAATGTGGCAATTCTACCTGGCCGGCGCGCTGGTCGCATTCCGCCACGACGCGCACGTCAATTTCCAGATCCAGATCACCCGCCGGCGCGAAACGCTGCCGTTCACGCGCGATTATATGCGTGAGGCCGAGCAGGCACTGACCGGCCGTTCGATCGGCGACAGGCCTCCGACACTGCCGACATCGCCGGACTGAAGCTGGCGCGCTATCCGGTGATCGCCTGGTCGATCAGCGCGTCGTCAATGGCGATCTGGCCGTCGAGCATCAGCATCGCCAGCCCATGGACCAGGGCCCAGGCCTGGACCGCGCGCACACGGGCAGCCTCGGATCCCTGCGCCGCATTGGCGGCAGCGGCGGCGTTGGCCTGGAGCAGGGCCATCGCCTCGGGCGGAGGCTGGCGTTCGCATTCCTCGCGGCCGAGCACGGGAGAGGCGAGGATAAGACGGAACAGTGCCGGATTGGCGAGCGCGAACCGAACATAGGCCCGTCCGGTCGCGGCGAAGCCGGCCTCGCCGCCCCCGGCCTCTTCGCCCGCCGCGCGCTGCGCCACCGCCAGCCGCGCCAGCCCCTCGCGTGCGAGCGCTGTCATCAGCGCGTCCTTGTCGGGAAAATGGCGATAGACCGACGTGGCGCTGACGCCGACCGCTCGCGCAACTTCGCGCAGCGACAGCGCCTCGGCGTCACGCTCGGCCAGTATCTCCAGCCCGGCCGTGATCAGGGCCGCACGCAGATCGCCATGATGATAGGCGCGTTTCGCTATGTTGACACTGTTATCATTGGATGCCATGATAACAATGTAAACATTGGAGGCCGCCATGGGAAGCCGAATTGAAGCGATGATTCGATCGACGATGGTCAAGGGGATCGAGGCGCTTGCGGCGTTCAACCGCGCGCGCCTGACGCCGCCTGCCGCGCCGCACCCTTTCCTGGCCGGCATCCACGAGCCGATGCGCGCCGAAGTAGAGGTCACGGATCTCGCGGTGACGGGTACGATTCCCGCGCAGCTTGACGGGCGCTATCTGCGGATCGGGCCCAATCCGATCGATCCCGATCCAGCCTCATACCATTGGTTCATCGGTGATGGCATGGTCCACGGCCTGCGCATCACGGGCGGAAAGGCGCTATGGTATCGCAATCGCTGGATCCGATCGAACGCGGTCGCGGCGGCGCTTGGGGACAAGCCCGCGCCCGGACCCCACCACATGTTCGATACCGTCAACACCAACATCGTCGGCATTGCCGGGCGCATTTTCGCGTTGATCGAGGCCGTCGGCTGCCCGGTCGAACTGTCGGAAGCGCTCGAGGATCAGGTCTATAATCCGTTTGACGGCACGCTCGCCGGTTCGTTCAGCGCGCATCCGCATCTCGATCCGCTCACCGGCGAGCATCATGCCGTTTGCTATGAAGGCACCAATGCCGGCGAAATACGGCATGTCGTGATCGGCCGATCGGGCAAGGTGGTTCGCGAACTGCCGATCGCGGTGAAACATGGGCCGATGATCCACGATTGCGCGATCACCGCGCGCTACGCGATCATACTCGATCTGCCCGTAACCTTCTCGATGAAGGCGCGCCTCAGTGGGCAGCGCTTCCCCTATCACTGGAATCCGGACCACCCCGCGCGGATCGGGCTGCTCCCGCGCGACGGCACGCAGGCCGATATCATCTGGTGCGCCGTCGATCCCGCCTACGCCTTTCACGTCGCCAATGCCTATGACCTGCCCGACGGCAAGATCGTGCTCGATCTGTGCGTCTACGACACGATGTTCGCCAATAGTGTCCAGGGACCCGACGCGCTCCCGCGCGGATTCGAACGTTGGACGATCGATCCGGCGACGCGGTCGGTAGCGGTCGATGCGATCGATACCGACCCGCAGGATTTCCCGCGGATCGATGAGCGCCGTTTCGGCCAGGCCTATCGCTACGCCTTCACGATGGCGCTGCCCGAGCGGCGCGAGGACCGTTTCGTAGGCGCAACCGCGCTCTATCGCCACGATCTTGAGACCGGCACGCGCCAGATCCATGATTTTGGAGTCGGACATCACCCAGGCGAATTCGTCTTCATTCCCGGTGCCCATGACAGCGCTGAAGGAGAGGGGTGGCTGATCGGCCTGGTAATCGATCTCGCCGCGGAGGCTACCGATCTCGTCATCCTCGACGCGATGCGGTTCGAAGCGGATCCAGTCGCCAGTATCCGTATCCCTCATCGGGTGCCGCCAGGCTTCCACGGCAATTGGATCCCGACCATCGCCGATCGCCCGTAAACCGAGGCGCGCAGCCCGTCGCGATCCGGTTGCGGCGTCGGGCGCCGCCGCCTAGGCGGTTCGCCGATGCGCGCGGCGTCCTTCCTGTCTTCGTCGGACCATGATCGATCGGCGTTGCGGCGCCGCGCCGTATCGCTCCTGCTGACGATTCTGGCGCATGTGTTGTTGCTGGTCATGCTGCTCAGGCTGGCGCCGGTCGAAGTGCGGCTCCCCGGGGCGATCAACCGGCTGATCACCTTCAACGTGCTGCCCGAGGCACGGACCGAACGGAAGACAATCAAGGCATCTGCGACGAGCGCGCGCCACCGCTCCTCGGCGGCCGTCATACCCCCGCGCGCGGCTCCGCCGACCATCTTCAAAAATGCGCCGACGCCCTGGGTGCTGACGCCGGGCCTTGAAAAATATGATATCCGCCAGGCACCGGTCACCCGGCCGGCCGAACCGCAGCCCGACGAGCCGAGCCCGCCATCGGAAGAGGACAGCGCCTATACGGGCGGCAGCGGCAAGGCGGTCTATGGCCCGAGCCAGAATGGCAGCGTCGGCGGAGGAGGAGGCGAGCGCCTTTATTACGCCGAATGGTATCGCGAGCCGACCAGCGCGGAACTGTCTTATTACCTGCCCAAGGAAAATCGTCAGCCCGGTTATGGCGAGGTCGCCTGCCAGACGATCGAGAAATTTCACGTCGATAATTGCCGCGAGCTGGGTGAATCGCCCGCGGGAACCGGACTGGCGCGCGCGGTCCGTCAGGCGGCGTGGCAGTTTTTGGTTCGCCCGCCGCATGTCGGCGGGCGCTCGCTCGTCGGGGCGTGGGTCCGGATCCGGATCACCTACACCGAAGGCGGCGCCGAGGCCGAGCGGCGGCGGCGCCGCTAGTCCAACCGGCGCGAGAAGCCCGCGATTCCGGAGCATTCTTGCCGTGCGGTTGCAACCTCCGGCTGGTAGGATCGCCTCGTGGGGGACAGTTATGCGCAAGCGTAAATCCAAAGGCGGGCTCACGGTCAATGCGATCGCAGGTGCGCATGTCGTGCTGCTCGGCTGGGACATAATCGAGACCAAACGTCCGGGCTTGCGTGGCTTCGCGGTGCGCCGCACCGACCCTGCCGAGCAGGAAAGCTACTGGATGAGAGGCACCAAAACCTTCAAGACGGTCGAGCCCTTTCCATCAGCGGGCGAGCAGTTCTCGAGCCTGTTCCATCCCTTCCAGTCGTTTCAATGGGCCGATTATTCGGCCAAGCCCGACCATGATTACGAATATGAAGTCGTCGCGATGTACGGCACGCCCGAGGCGCTTATCCAGGACGTTACGGTCAGGATCGCCGTCCGCACCGAATCGGTCTCCGGCAGTGACCACAGCATATTCTTCAATCGCGGATCGCCGGCGACGCAGGAATATGCGCGCCGTTTCCAGAACAGGCCGCCCGCGATCGCCGGCCCGGGCGCGTATCAATGGCTGTCACGCGGGCTGATCGAGGGCATATTGGCCTTCATCGAGCGCGCGCAGGGGCCCGGCTGGAGCCTGAAAGGCGCCTTCTACGAATTTCAGTGGCCTGCCGTGCTGGAGGCGTTGGCAGCGGCTAACCTGCGCGGCGCCGAGGTATCGATCGTGTTCGATTCGATCGAAAATGCGACCGGACCGCGCCCGAAAAACGCCGCTGCGATCACCGATGCAGGGCTCGATTCATGCTGCATCAAGCGGACACACGGCAGGCTGA
>DATMIP010000025.1:0-6553 GCA_035554515.1 Sphingomonas sp.
CGGACAATGACGCAATTCGTTCAGGCCCGTTTTCAGCAGCGCTCGTTCCGCGTCCGCTTCCGGCTTCGGCATCGGCAGATGATTGATCACCATCCGAAGATCCGGAATCCGATCGGCCAGCTTCGCCATGTTGATGGCGGCCTGCCCCAGTTGCCTGGGACCGCCGGCAATGTCGATTTCAAGGCCCGCGGCCGCCATCCGCTTCAGGTCTTCGACGAACAGGGGCTGGTTCAGTCCTTCGCCGATCGTACCGAAGAAGGTGCGCAGCCCCCGGAACAGGCGATTCCTGGCATATCGCTCCAGCAGGCCCGCAAATTCCGGCCGTCCCGGTGTGAGGCGTCCTAGGTAGGCGACGATCACCGGGTTCCGTTCGGCCATCGCCAACGCCCAATCATGGTCTTCCAGCCGTTCGCTGACCTCCACGACCACGGCACCGCGGACATTGAACGGCCGCGTTAACGTCACGAATTCTTCCGGCAATACTGGCCGGTAGATTGACATGTCCGGCGTCGGCCAGGTTACGCCCTCCGGGCGGCGCGGATCGAAGAAATGCGTATGCGCGTCGATCACCTCGATCGGCGCAGCCGCGAAAGCGGGCGCCGATGCCGCCCCCGCGGCTGCAGCGGCCGATCCGAGGAAAAGCCTGCGGGTAATGGCGGGTTGGCGCGGCATCATTTGCGAAGCAGGGGCGCGGATTGGAGCGTGGGGAGGACGGGGCTGCCGCCCCTGTTACCCGCGCCGGAAGCAATGAAGACCTGGCCATGGCTGACGATCGCGCCGGTTCCATGGCTTCCCTGCGCCAAAGGCGGCAATTGCTGCCAGCGGCCGCTCACCGTGTCATAGGCCTGGACTTCGGAATGTGCAGCGGTTTGCGCCATGCTCTCGCCGCCGATCACAAGCAGCGATCCACCGACCGCCGCCGTCATTCCCCCGGCGCTCGGAACGGGCAGATCGTGCGCCAGAACCGACCATTTGCCGCTGCGGAAATCAAAAACGTCCACCGGGGCGACGGTTAGATCGAACACCTGTTTGGTGGCGCCGGAACTCCTGCGCCCGCCGGCGGCGTACAGCTTGTCGCCAACGATCGCCGCCTGGAAATGATCGCGCGCATGCGGCGCGTCGGGCAGAATCTGCCAGCGGCCGGTATGCGGATCGAATATGTCGGCCCACGGTACGAAACCGCTCATATGTCCGTGCAATATTCCCGCCACGACATAGATCTTCCCGCCGCGCACGACGAGGCCGGAGCATCCGCGCCGTCGCGCGGCCGGGATTTCGGGCCCCTTGCTCCACTGATCCTTCGCGGGATCGTAGATCAGGACGTAAGGGATCGGCGTCTCGTCCGGATAGGGACCGGTCATCGCGTTGATGACATAGATCCGGCCGCCATATTCCACCGGCTGGAAATGGTGGATTTCGACAGGCGGAACCGCGCCGCGCGTCCAGCTGCTGGTCTTCGGATCATAGATGTCGACGGGGTTCATACCGCGTCCGCCGACCAGGAAGAATTTACCGCCGACGGCTACAAAACCCGCCTCCTCGCGCGGCACAAGTTCGCCATGCACGGGAACGATCCGCCAATTGCCCAGAAGGCTCGCGGCCGCATCCGCATTCCTTGGCGGCTGTTGGGCCATTGCGGGATGAGCCGACTGCAGCAGGCCAAGCAGTCCGCCTATCGCCAGCACCCTGGCCCGGTGTCGAAATACCATAGCTGCTTCCTCTCGATTTTCCTGGCCTCGCGACGTTCCCGGACGGACAATTGGCGCCGGGGGCCGACAGGCCCCGCGCATCGCGCGTCATCACCCGGGGGTGAGCTTCAAAAGCTTTGATTTGGGCTCGGTATTATCGGTGATCGCGCTCAGCCCGCTGTCGGTAAGCACATAGACCGCGCCGTCGGACCCTACCCGCACATCGCGGATCCGCATCTTCACCTCGGTCAGCAAAGGCTCTTCATCGACCACCCTGCCGTTTCGCATGCCAAGCCGTTCGAGCGAATTGCCGCGCAGCGTGCCTACGAACAAACTGCCCTTCCATTCGGGGAACAGATCGGCATCATAAAAAGCCATGCCCGAGGGGGCCATGGAGGGGGACCAGTAATAGACCGGCTGCTCCACCCCCGGCATCGTAACCTCGCCATTGCCTATCGGCGATCCCGAATAATCGATCCCGTGGGTGGTAAGAGGCCAGCCATAATTGCCGCCCTTCCTGATCAGGTTGATCTCATCGCCGCCGCGCGCGCCATGATCGAGTGCCCACAATTTGCCGTCCCTGTCGAACGCCAGCCCTTCCGGGTTACGATGACCGAAAGCCCAGATTTCGGGAAGGGCATCGTCCCGCCCGGCGAACGGGTTGCCGGGGGCGGGCTTTCCGTCCGCCGTGATGCGGATCACCTTGCCCAGATCGGTGTCGAGCGTTTGCGCCACGCGCCAGGGAAAAGAGCTGCCTGTGTCGCGGTCGCCGATCGTGACGTAGAGAAACCCGTCGCGCCCGATCGCGATGCGTCCGCCGCTCCGGGTCCCGAATCCGGCCCGGGCGTCGTTCGGCGTTTGGGGCCGTGCACGGAAGATCACCTTCACATCGCTCAGCGCGTTGGCGGCCTCGTCAAAGATGGCGCGGGCGACCTGGATGCCGCTGACCATGCCATGGTCAAAACCGAAGAATGTGAAGAAAATACGCCGGTTTCGCGTAAAGCCGGGATCGAGCACGACGTCGAACATGCCGATTGTCGGCCAGATACCCGCCAGCGAGCTCAGTCCGGATACCGGTGGCGCGATCGCGCCGTCGGGACTGACCACCCGAAGCGTCCCGGGCAGCCTTTCAGTAACCAGGAATTTGCCGTCAGGCAGGAAGGCCAGCGCCCATGGCGCATGCAACCCGCCCGTGATCTCGTTTATCTTGTAGGGCGCGGTCTTGTGATAAGGCGCGCGGGTCTGTTCAGCAAAAAGAGGCTTGTCGGCGCGGTTCTCATTGAGCCGCGCATCCATTGGCCGCCCCTCCGTCAGCGCCGTATAATCGGGGTTGTTTGGAACGATCGGGGCAGGACTGGCCGTTGGGGTCTGACTGCCGATCGCGGTCGTTATCAGGCTGGCAGTGACGGCGGCAAGAAAGCGGTTCATTCGCGAAGCTTTCCTTCAATTCATGCTCGGCCAGCGATGCTCAGCCCTGGCCTTCAACGTTCTACCTGTTGCCGGCAAAACCATGGCCGGCAGGCATAACGCATACGTTATCGGCGATGACGATGTATACAGGAAATCGCGGCAGTCATGGCCGCATCGTTTCCGGCAGGGCGTATGCGACGTAACTATTGCGTGCGGGCGCGACGCCCTGTTGCTCACGCGGGTTCTTTTCGCCGCTCGAAGCGACGGGCACGAGCAGATATTGTCGGCCGTTGACGGCGTATGTGCTCGGGGTACCCGATGACGCGGCGGGCAATGTGGTGCGCCATAGCACCGCGCCCGTGCGCGGATCGATCGCGCGCAGGGTATGATCGCGCGATGTCGCCGCGAAGATGAGGCCTCCGCCGGTCACGACAATGCCCAGCTTGTTCAGCCCGATCCCGGTTTCCGGCCCTTTGATCGGATAGTTCGGATCGTTACCAAGGGGGATCCGCCACAGCCGTTTGCCGCTGTTCAAATCATAGGCGCTCAGGCTCGACCAGGGGGGCCGGATCGGCGGATTTCGGGCGGCGCTGAACAGATATCCATATTCGGTACGCCAACGCGCGACGGTAGGGGGAGGCGGCGACGCCGTGGCCGAAGCGTCGGCGCCTTTTGCTGCTCCGTTCGTCAGGAAGGCCATCAGGTCATCCATCCCGGCGCCCACGATCTGCGGGAAGGCCGGCATTGGCGCCCGGCCCTGGTGGATGATTTCGGTCACGATCTCCGGAGAGACCCGTCCGGTAATGCCGATAAGGGACGGAAAGGAACCCTGGCCCGCCCGATCGGCGCCGTGGCAGCCGCTACAATTCCTGCTATAAATGTCCTGTCCCCGCGCCTGCGCGGTCGCGCCGACGCCGCCGGAGTTGGCGGGGTTCGTCTTGCGCAATTGGATGATGGCCGGAACGTCGAAGCCGAACGCGAAGAACAGTCCGTGGCGCGGATCCGCCGCCGATCCGCCCCAGTTCGCGCCGCCGTTGCTGCCGGGCATCTCGACTGTCTCGCGCTCGGACGGCGGGGTGAATATTCCCTCGTTGCGCGCGGCGCGCAATCGGGCCGCGAACGCCTGCGCCTCGGCCGGTGGCAAAGCCGGATCGAGATCCTCGACGCCGAAGCGTTGCCGCACGAAAGGCTCAAGCGTCGAGAAGGGCTGCGTAGGCGAGATAAGCTCGCCCGGCATGCCGCCCTGGGGGACCGGCCGTTCTTCGATCGGATAGAGTGGCTTTCCCGTCAACCGGTCGAAGACGAAGACCATGCCCGTCTTGGCTGCCACCGCCACCGCGTCCACGCGCCTTCCGCCCCGGCGGATGGTAAGGAGCACCGGGGATGCAGCCAGATCATAGTCCCATAAATCATGGTGCACCGTCTGGAAATGCCACAGCCGCCTGCCCGTGCGCGCGTCGAGGGCGATGATGCAATCCGAATAAAGATTGGCACCGGGGCGATCGACGCCCCAGAAATCATAGGTGGAGGAGCCGGTAACGGCGAAAACGATCCCCCGCCGTTCATCGAGCGCCAAACCGGTCCAGCTGTTGGCGCCACCATGTTCGGCGCGCGGATTCGCTCCCCAGGTTGCAAGCGCGGCGGGGTCGCTCGCGTCGGGGATCGTCTTGAAGGTCCACGCGAGGATCCCGGTCCGCACATTATAGGCGCGGATATCGCCAGCGGCCGCCGTATAATCCTCCCCGGGCGCCGAGCCCACGATGATGAGGTCGCCGAACACGCGCCCCGGCGAGCGCGACTGGATCTGGCCGATCTGTGCCGGCGGGCGTCCAAGGCCCACCCGAAGATCGACGTCGAAGCTCGTAATCACCTTGCCGGTCGCGGCATCGATCGCGTGCAGTCTTTTACCGGCCGTATAAAAAATGCGCTTCTCAGCGCCGTCGGCACTTTTCCACAGCGCCAGGCCCCGATTGCCGGGGGCCGCATCCGGCAAGCTCCAAAGCTGATTGCCACTCGCCGCATCGAGCGCGACAATCGTCCCGCCGCCGCCGATCAGATAGGCGATACCATCCACAATCAGCGGGTTGGCAACGCTCGTGCCCGAGCCAAGATCGTATCGCCAGGCGACCGAAAGCCGCGCGACATTGGCCGGCGTGATCTGGGTGAGCGGCGAATAATGCGCGGCCCCGGCATCGCCTTCATAATGACGCCAGTCGACTGTCGAGGCGCTCCGAGGCTTTCCCTGAAAGCCGAGCAGGACGCCCGCCGCGCCGATCAGCGCGAATGTGGCCAATTGGCGTGCCAGCACGCCCGAGCGGAGCGTGCGCCGACTGCGTGACCGTTTCAGCTTTTCCTCGCCCATATCATATATGATTTGCGCTTCTATCGCCGGTCAAGGCCTCGCACAAGTGGATAGGCTGGGTGATCGGCGCGTCCGTCGCGCTCCGCGACCTCAGGCCCTCACAGCTAAGCTTTCGGTGGTCAGCGGCCCTGCGCGCGCCAGCGTTTAATGGTGCGTTCCAGCCGGGTGCGATCATGATCGGCCTGCGACCAGGCATCGGTAAAGACCGGATCGTGCGAGGCGGGCTGGCGATCGGTTTCCAGCGTGTCGAACGCGACCCGGATCGGGATCGGCACGCCCTCGCCGACGATGATCGCCTCACGGTTGCGCAGGCCCGGGATCGCGTCGATCATTCCGCGCGCGCCCTCTGGCACCGCCGATCGAACGAACGACTGATCGCGATCATTGTTGAGCCGCATCGCGACGATCGTGCCGCATTGCGACAATACGCCTTCGGCAAGATCGGATGGCCGTTGCGTGATCAGACCGAGCGAGACGCCATATTTGCGGCCTTCCTTGGCGATACGCTCAAGCACCGCGCGCGCCGGCGCGCGCGCATCCGCGGGAATGTAACGATGCGCTTCCTCGCACACGAGCAGCACCGGGCGCTGGTCGGCGCCGCGCGACCAGACCGCATGATCGAAGATCATACGCGAGAGCATGGCCACCACAACCGCGGTAACTTCGGACGGAACGCCCGACAGATCGACGATGGCGATCGGCTTGCCGTCCGCGTTCAGCCGCAGCAGCCGATCGAGCACGTTCGCCATGCTATCGGCGACCAGCATGCCAGAAAACATGAAGGCATAGCGCGGATCGGCCTTGATCTCGTCGATCCGCATCTTGATGCGCGAATAGGGCGCCCCGCCGATTCCACCTTTGTCGAGCTTGCCCATTTCAGCGCCCAGGATCGCGCCCAGATCGGACAGCAGATAGGGCGTCGGCGAATCCACCGTCAGCCGTCCCGCGCCATCGGCCGCGCGATTCTTGGCGCGCGCGGCGAGCAGGCATTTGGCTAGAACGTCGCGATCGGTCTGCCGGTCCGCTCCGCTCGATGTCAGCAGGATTTCGGCATGCTCGTCCAGGTTCATCAGCCAATAAGGTATGGCCAGAT
>DATMIP010000026.1:0-9913 GCA_035554515.1 Sphingomonas sp.
CCCGCGTCGAGGAAAGCGCCGATATTCTTTTCCACCGCTACCCTCCCGACATAGAGCTGGATCGGGCGCGGCAGGTCCGCCATCTGCGCCAGCCGCGGAGCATCCGGCGAAAACAGATCGAGATCGACCCCGCGTGACCAGCGATGGGTCTGCGGCAGGCCATGGCTAGCCAGTTCGTCCGCGAGCATTTTCGTCGCGGTCATGATCCGTGTGGCAGGAGCGTGGAAGCGCCGTACCACCGGCCAGAACCATGCGGGCGGCAGTCCCGTGCGCATCGCGACATAATCGGGGAAGCGGGTGTGGAACGAGGTGGAGAAAGGAAGATGATGATCGATGCACCACCGTCGGGCGGCCCAGCCGAGCGGGCCTTCGGTCGCGATATGGATCGCGTCGGGCCCGAATTCCGCCAGCCGCTGCGCGACCTTCCGGCGCGCCCCGATGGCGAGGCGGATTTCGGGGTAGCTCGGGCAGGGAATGCTGCGGAATTGATCGGGCGTGATCGTTTCGATCTCGTGCCCGAGCGAGCGCAGCCTGCCGACCGTCGTTTCGAGCGTGCGCACCACTCCGTTGACCTGGGGACGCCAGGCATCGGAAACGAGCGCTATCCTCACGCAGGAACCAGTATCAGGGGCTTGTTGGACCGTGCCGGTGCCGCAGCAGCTTCGGCGCGCTTGCGTTCTGCCCAGTCGATGATTTCCATCCGGCCGTCTTCATGTTCGGCGAGCGCGGTGCAGCTCTCCACCCAGTCGCCGTCATTATAATAAGTGATGTCGCCGAACTGGCGGATTTCGGCCGAGTGGATGTGGCCGCAGACGACGCCGTCGACATGGCGTTCGGCGGCGGCATGCGCCACGACCTCCTCGAAGCGGGAAATGAACTGGACCGCATTCTTGACGCGCTTCTTGAGATGCGCGGCGAGCGACCAGTAAGGCAGGCCGAAGCGGCGGCGCACGAAATTGACCAGCGAATTCGCCTTGAGCAGGAATTCGTAGGCAGAATCGCCAAGAAAGGCGAGCCATCGGGCATAAAGCACGATGCTGTCGAACTGATCGCCATGCAGCACCAGCAGCCGGCGGCCGTCGGCCGTCTCGTGAATCGCCTCGCCCATCACGGTGACGTCGCCGAAGGCGAGGCCGACATAATCGCGCAACACCTCATCATGATTGCCGGGCACGTAGACGACATGGGTACCATGCTTGGCCATCTTGAGGATCCGGCGCACGACGTCGTTATGGCGCGGCGGCCAGTACCAGCCCTTGCGCAAACGCCATGCATCGATGATGTCGCCGACAAGATAGAGCGTCTCGCATTCGATCGACTTCAGAAAGTCCATCAGCAATTCGGCATTGCAGCCCGGGGTGCCGAGATGGATGTCGGATATCCATATCGTCCGATAGCGCATCCGCTGGCGCGGTGCGGGCTTCATATCGGGTTCCTCGAGCCAGGCCGGTAAGCTGGCCGGCATCGAAAAAGGTCTTGCGGTCAAGGGCGGCCGTGTACGCAGCGCCAACGGCGAATTATCTGTCGGGGGGGCCAAGCCGTCGCTCCTCGCGCCGTTCATGCTGGCCGCGCCATAGCGCACGCTCATGAAAACGGCGGGTCAATCCTGTGGCAAAATGATGAATGCATCGGGTCCGCCGTACGTGGCGCTGTCACAAAAACGTGATCGTCCCGTCGCGTATCTGTCTCCAAACTGACCGATAGCCGCAGGATCATGGGAGAACGGCGCGTGCAGACAGTGATGCAAACCCAAGCGGTAGCGGCAGCCTATGATCGCTGGGCACCGATCTATGATCTTGTATTTGGTGCTGTTTTCCGGCGCGGTCGGAGCATCGCGATCGAGGCGGCGAACCGTATCGGCGGCCGCGTGCTTGAAGTCGGCGTGGGCACCGGAATTTCGCTGCCTTATTACAGCCGGCGCTGCACGCTGTACGGAATCGATATTTCCGACGGTATTCTGGGCAAGGCGCGCGAGCGGGCGAAAAAACTCGACAATGTCGAAGCCATCGCGGTGATGGACGCCGAAAACCTGCTATTCGAGGAAGGCGCGTTCGATGTCGTCGTCGCGCAATATGTCATCACCGCCGTCCCCAATCCCGAACGCGCGCTGGAAGAGTTCGCGCGCACCGTGCGGCGCGGGGGCGAAATCATCATCACCACCCGCATCGGCGCGGGCAAGGGCGTGCGCGGCAGGATCGAGAAAACATTGATGCCGATCACCAGCCGGCTCGGCTTCCGCACCGAATTCCCGTTCGAACGCTACGCCGCGTGGGCCGACGCGAACGGCACGGTCGAACTGGTCGAGCGCCGTGCGCTGCCACCGCTCGGCCATTTCGAACTCCTCCGCTTCCGCAAAAATTGAACGGACAGGTCATGACCACGACGACCAAGACGATGAAGATCAAGCAGGCCGGGGGTGCGCTCAAGCAGAAAGGCGGCGCACTCAAGGTGAAGGGCGGCGAGAAGATCGCCGCATTCAAGGAGCAGCTCGACGAGCAGCGCTGGGACGATCATCGCTATTATCATCACAGCACGATCAACCAGAGCCTGCACTTCCTGAGCGCGAGCACCTTCATCGGTGCCTATATCCTGCTGTTCCATGATCCGGCGCTGGCGAGCCTGCTCGGCTGGTGCGTCGCGATGACCAGCCGGCAGGCGGGCCATTTCTTCTTCGAACCCAAGACCTATGACGAAGTCAACCAGGCGACGCACCAGCACAAGGAAGAGATCAAGATCGGCTATAACCTCGTCCGCAAGGTCGTCTTCATGTCGATCTGGGCACTGATGCCCTTGCTGCTGCTGGTCAGCCCTACCTTGTGGGGACTATTCGCCTCGATTCCAGGGCCCATGGGCTTCCTGCGCCATGTCGGTCTGATGTGGCTGGCGCTCGGCATTGGCGGATTGCTGTTCCGCACGGTCCAGTTGTTCTTCGTCCACGATGTGCCGACCGGCATCGTATGGGCGACCAAGATCGTGACCGACCCGTTCAACGACTTCAAGCAATATCGCCATGCGCCGGTACGTCTGCTGAAAGGCGAGCGGCTGGACACGCAGATCGCGACCCGTTGAACCGCGGGCGTCGAGCCGCGCGTCCCAGGCAGCTGACCTGCACGAGCATAGGCGAAGGGCCAGGTCATAATTTTCGCTACCGTGCTTCGACAACGGGACCATCACAGTGCGTTCAGCCATTTCGCGGATCGTCGCTCATGAAGATCTGAACTTCCTGCTCACCAACCGCCTGCCCCGGCGGTTGGCAACCAACCTGGTGGGCTGGTTCAGCAAGATCGAGCAACCGTTGGTAGCGCGCGCTTCGATCGCGACGTGGCGGCTCTTCTCCGACGTCGATCTGAGCGATTCCGCGACGACGCGGTTCACGAGCATGCACGCCTGTTTCACGCGGGGCCTGCGTCCCGGCGCGCGACCGGTCGATATGGCCACCGACGTGCTGGCAAGCCCGAGCGACGCGATTGTCGGCGCGCACGGAGCGATCGAGGGCGACGAGGTCCACCAGATCAAGGGAGCGCCCTATCGCCTGAGCGAGTTGCTGGGCGATCCGGCCGAGGTCGAACCGTTCCGCGGCGGCACGTATGTCACGCTGCGGCTGACGGCGGGCATGTATCACCACTTTCACGCGCCCCATGACCTGACGGTCGAGCAGGTGACCTATATTTCGGGCGACTGCTGGAACGTGAACCCGATCGCGCTCAAGCGGGTGGAACGCCTGTTCTGCAAGAATGAGCGTGCGGCGATACGCTGCCGCCTGGCCGACGGGAGACCGGTGATCCTGGTGGCGGTGGCGGCGGTGCTGGTGGCGAGTATCCGGCTGAGCTTCCTCGATACCGTGAAGGCGCTACGGGCCGGCGGGCCGCGCACGATCAAGTGCGATGTACCCGTCGCCAAAGGCGAGGAGATGGGCTGGTTCGAGCACGGATCCACCATCGTCATGCTCGCCCCACCCGGCTTCACGCTAACCGACGGGATCGATACGGGGCACCGCCTGCGCACGGGTGAGACGCTGCTGCGTGCGTCACAATCGCGTAACGAGACTGGAACATCGCTGTCACAATGACTGGTTAGCCCCGCCAAAAAGGGGAAACCAACAATGCGCCATCGCCTGCTTGCGACCGTGGCCGTCCTGGCCATGGCCACCGCCGCCTTTGCCCAGGACGCGCCACCGATCGCCGACAATGGCGACACCGAGATCATCGTCACGGGCCAGCGGGCCAGCCAGCAGCGCGCGATCGATGCCAAGCGCGACGCGCTGGGTGTGCTCGACGTCGCCGCCGCCGACGAAATCGGCCGCCTGCCCGATCGCAACGTAGCCGAGCTGATCGAGCATCTCCCCGGCGTGGGGGTGACCTACGACCAGGGCGAAGGGCGCTACGTTTCGATCCGCGGCGTACCGTCGAACCTGAACAATTACACGCTGAACGGCGTCGAGATCGGCAATCCCGACGGGACGACGCGGTCGCTGCCGCTCGACATCGTTTCCGGCCAGCTGCTCAACCGGGTCGAGATCGCCAAGGTCAAGACCGCCGACATGGACGGCCAGGGCATTGGCGGCACAATCAATCTGGTCACGCAGACCGCGTTCGATTTCAACGACAGCTTTTCCTTCGCGGCTGCCGCGAAGGCGGGCCATCAGCAGCTGAACGACAAGGTGCCGGTACAGGGCGACGCCAGCATCGCGAAGCGCTTCGGGCCGGACGAACGGTTCGGCATCACATTGGGTGCGAGCTATTCGAATCGCGATTTCAACAGCGAGGGCTTCTACCCTGACAATTGGCGGCCCGATGCGCGGTTCGCGCGCGGCGGCGTCCCGGACAATATCAAATATACCCAATATTCGCTCGACCGGAAGCGGACCGGCGGGACCGGATCGCTCGACTGGCATCCGAGCGAAACGCAGACCTTCTTCATTCGCGGGGTTTATTCCAAGTTCACCGAGGATGAGATCCGGCCACGCTATCGCCTGGACTTCGCGACCGCAGCGATCGCGATGACACCGGCGTTTGTGCTCAATCCGGATGGGCTGACCGGCACCGTGACGGGCACCGCGGCCGAGCGGCGCGAGGATCTGCGGCTGGACTATAAGTCCAAATATCTGGCGACGGCTATCGTCGGCGGATCGACCGAGGCGGGGGCGCTCAAGCTGGACTATGAGGGCGCCTACAGCCGCAATCGTACGCTCGACCGCTTCCCGATCTGGCAGTTCCGCTGCAATCCAGGGGCAGTCAATTTCGACTTTGGTGGCAAGATCTATACTGCCGCGCCGGCTGCCGAATGCGCCGCCAATCAGCTGCAATTCCGGCAATATACCAAGTTCCACCAGCTCAATGTGGAGAAGATCTGGCAGGGCAAGGTCGACGGCAAATATGACATCGGAAATGGCAGCTTCCTGCAGTTCGGCGCCAAGTACCGCAACACCGATCGCGACTTCGATCAGGACAACCCGACCTATGTGCGCGCCGCGGTGCCCAACCGCTGGACACTCGGCCAATATAATCTGGGCGGCCCCACCATCTGCGTGAAGCCGAACAGCGCCGACACCAGCCAATGCTACAATAACGGTCCGACCTTCGATATCGCCGCGCTCAAGGCATTCACCGCCCAGCATCTGGGCGACGTGCTGATGCCGCTCGACGCGGCAGCGACCCTGCTCAACAATACCACCGCCGACTTCCATCTGACCGAGGATGTCGGCGCGGCCTATGCGATGGCCAATCTGCGTTTCGGCGCGCTCACCGTGACGCCGGGCCTGCGTTACGAACATACCAAGCTCGACATCACCGGCTTTCAATTGACCGGCACCAGCGTGACGCCGGTGTCGCGCCACAACAATTATAGCGACTGGCTGCCGTCGCTCGTCGCCAAGATCGCGCCCTCCGACACGACCGTCTTCCGCCTGGCTTATTCGCGCAGCCTCGGCCGTCCCGAATATAATAATCTCTCGCCCGGCGGCTCGATCGACACCGTCAACGGCACGGTCTCGCTCGGCAATGCCAATCTCAAGCCCTATCGGGCCGATAATTACGACGCCACCGCTGAATGGTATTTTGCGCGCGGCGCGATCCTGAGCGCGGGCGTGTTCTACAAGAAGATCGACAATCCGATCTTCAGCGGCACCACCGTGCTGCGCAACACAACCTATCAGGGCGTGTTCTATCCGGTCCTTTCGATCAGCCAGCCGTTCAACGCCGATACGGGTGACATCGTCGGCATCGAGGCGCAGTATCAGCAGCAGTTCAGCTTCCTGCCGGGATTCCTGTCGGGGTTCGGCATCCAGCTGACCGGTACGTTGACGGAATCGACGCTGAAGCTGCCCGGTGGGCGCAGCTCCAATTTCCCCAATCAGTCCAAATATCTCTACGGCGCGGAACTCTTCTACCAGAAGGGCCCGATCGAGGCGTCGATTGCCTATCACAATACCGGCCATGCCTTGCTGGCGGTCGGTACGCCTTCCTATAATGATCAATATAATGACGATCTGCGCCGGCTCGACGCCAAGGCAAGCTTCGCCTTGCTGCGCAACGTGCAGCTGTTCCTCGAAGCGCAGAATCTGACGGACGAGCCGACGCGGCAATATCAGGCGGGCAATCGCAACTGGCTGATCCAGAACGAACGCTATGGCCGCACCTTCTACGGCGGTGTATCGGTAAAGTTCTGATGCTGGCCCTGCCCCTCCTGCTCGCCGCGGCAATCTCGCTCCAGGCCACCGAGCTGCGTCGCCTGCCCGCGCCCGACGCCGACCAGGGCGTCGCGTCCGACGGCAGGCATGTCTATGCGATCGACAGCCACACGATCGCCAAGCTGGACGCAGCGAGCGGCAGGCAGGTCGCGCGCTGGGACGGCGACCCGGCGCATTTCAAGCATATCAACAGTTGCACGGTCGAGGACAGCACGCTGATTTGCGCAGCATCCAACTATCCCGACGTGCCGATGGCGAGCATGATCGAGCGGTTCGACGCGCGCGACCTGCACCATATCGGCACGCAGGCGCTGCCCGGAGACTACGGATCGCTGACGTGGGTGTTGAAACACCAGGGCAGCTGGTGGGCATGCTTCGCCAATTACGACGGCAAGGGCGGAAAGCCTGGCCGCGATCATCGCTTCACGGCGCTCGTGCGCTACGACAGGAATTGGCATGTCCTCGCCGAATGGCGCTTTCCGGAGAGCGTGCTCGACCGCATGGCGCCTAGGAGCGCGTCGGGCGGGGGATGGGGCAAGGATGGCCTGCTCTACGTGACCGGCCACGACCGCCCCGAGCTTTATGCGATGCGCGTGCCGCACGGGGGCGGCGTGCTGGAGCATATCGCGACGATCGGGATGCCGACCGGCGGCCAGGCGATCGACTGGAATCGTGGTGCCGGCCGAGTGCTGTGGTCGATCGAGCGCAAGACCAAAGAACTGGTTGCGAGCCGCATTCCGGCGGTACCGGCGCGTTAGGGGTTGGAATCCGACGCTTCGAACCGGTCGTTGCGAGCCCCGCGAGCGGCGCGGCACTCCAGAAGCGCAGGCTGGATCGCCACAGCGCTACGCGCGTCGCGATGACAGTTGGAGGATGAATCGCGGACGCATCCACCGGGCTTGAAACCGCTCCAGGCGCTCATTCCATCCCGCGATTGAAGCAGAAGATGGCGATGATCTACCGTCCCAGCCGTTTCGCGATCAACTCGCGCAATATGCCGCGCCGGACGATCTTGTTGGTGGCGCCCGCCGGATGCCACCACCATCCGTTCGCCTGCATGCGCAGCGCCGCGCGGACGAAGCGTTCGACGACCTCGGCGAAGTCCGCGTCGCTATAATTGAGGCTGAAGATGATGCGGCCGGTGCCGACCCAGCTCAGCATCAGGCCTTCCTCGCGGAGATAATATTGAAGCATCCAGTTGAAGCGCGACGGCGCGCTGTAGAGGATCGTCCAGATCGATGAGAGATTGGCGACCCGCACGGGAACGCCGGCATCCTCGAGCCTGCGATTGAGCTGCGCCGCGCGCGCATTCCAGCGATCGTCCAGCCCGTCATAGAGCGCCGCGGTGGCCGGTTCGTCCAGCGTGCGCAGGAATCCGTTCATCGCCGCCATCACATAGGGGTGCGCGTTGAACGTGCCGCGCGCGAAGCAGATGTCGACCGGCCTGTCCGCGCGAAAGCGCTTCATAAGCGCGCTCCTGCCGACCAGCACGCCGACCGGAAGCCCGCCGCCCAGCGTCTTGCCATAAGTCACCATGTCGGCACGGATGCCGAAATATTCCGCCGCGCCGCCGCGCGCGATACGGAAGCCGGTGAAGACGTCATCAAGGATCAGCACGATCCCGCGTTCGCGGCAGATGTCCGCGAGATGATTGACCCATTCCGCATAGGCTTTGCGATCGAAGCCGGCGCTGCGTCCCCCATCGACCAAAGTATTGTCCGATGGCGCAGCCATGTTGGGATGGAGCGATTGCAGCGGGTTGATCAATACGCAGGCGATGTCGCGGCGCGTCGCGATCGTCCGCAACGCCTTTTCGGACATTTCGGCGAGCGTATAGGTACGGTCGGCGTTGACCGGATTGCCGATCCCCGGCTGCACGTCACCCCACCAGCCATGATAAGCGCCGCAGAAGCGTACGACGTGGCTGCGTCTGGTATGATAGCGCGCAAGCCGCACCGCCTGCATCACGGCTTCGGTGCCCGACATATGGAACGATACTTCGTCGAGGCCGGAAAGCGCGCGCAGCCGGGCGACATTGTCGGCCGCCACCGGATGCATCGCGCCGAGCACGGGGCCCAGATCCTCGACCTGCGCGACCGCGCCGGCGATCAGCGTCTTGTAGGCATCATAGCCAAGCAGATTGACTCCGTAGGAGCCGGTCAGGTCATAGAAATCATTGCCGTCGAGATCGGTGAGCGTGACACCCGTAGAGCGCTCGACGAACGCCCCGACGCCCAATTTCTCGCGGACCAGCTGGGCGAACTGGAAGGGCACCCGATAATTGCCGGTGAATTGCAGATCGGAGAGGCCCGGCCGCGTTTCAGCGGTGAGCGCGCGGCTTTTTGGAAAGCGTTCGGCGAAGACGGCGGCCAGTCGCTCGAATCCCTGTTCGCGCCTGGCGACGACGTCGTCGGGCGCATTGTCGCACCGAAAGAAATGGCGTTCGTCATAATCGAGTGCGGGGATCAGGGCAGCAATCCGCCGCGACCATTTCGAATGACCGGCAAGCGAACGATGCTTGGCTTGGCTGAGGAGCAGGCGGCGGCGAATGGCGGGAGCACTGATGCCGACCGAACCCGCCGCGATGAAAGCGAGGGACCAGTTCATGACCTTTGCTACCGCGCTTTGGCAACGGGATTATGACAATGCGTGCATCGATTTCGCGGATCGCGGCCAATGAGGATCCGAATTTCCTGCTGACCAACCGCATTTTCCGGTGTCTTACGACTGATCCGGTCGACTGATTCAGCAAGATCGAGCATGCTATCCGCATCCTCCAGGCGCGAAAAATCCGCGTTTTGCCGATTGAAAGCACCCCGAAACGGCGCTCCATCGCCTCTTCCGCACAGCGTCGGCGTCATCTAAGATACGGAATCGGCGGGGTATGATGATGCAAAATGTTGAAATGCGATTAGACGGAAGACGGCTTCGATGAGCCCTCAGCAGCTCGACGAATGCCTTGGCCATCTGGAGGCGGCCGAAGCCCTGATGGTGGAGACTAACGATTTTGCGGGGCTTACCCGTTTGTCGCTGGTCATCGAATTGCTGAGACGGCAGCATGGCATGCCCGATCGGCCGATCGATCCGATGGATTTCCACTTCGGCCCGAGCAACCATGTCGGGGAAAGTCCGCGGTGAATGCGCCGAATGTACCCGAAATAGCCGCTTCGGACGAGGAACTGATCCAGTTAGCGCGTCGCATCAGCAGTTTCCGGCGGAAACGCG
>DATMIP010000027.1:0-7043 GCA_035554515.1 Sphingomonas sp.
GCCACAATGGCCGGCTCGACGAAGGCGAGGCGCTGCTCCGCAAGGTCGTGGCGGCACGGCCCGATCGCGCCGACTCGCGCCACGCACTGGGCGTGAACCTGCTCTCGCAGGGCCGCTATCGCGAGGCCTGGCTATATCACGACGCGCGGATCGATCGGACGGGTCTGGACGATGGCTATCCGCGCGATTTCGCCTATCCGCGCTGGCGCGGTGAGGATCTGACGGGAAAGCGGATCGTGATCTTTCCCGATCAAGGCTTCGGCGATCAGATCCAGTTCGTGCGTTTCGTGCCGGAATTGGTGAAGCGCGGTGCTGAGGTGATGCTACTCACCCATCCCGCGCTCTTCCATCTGTTCCAGCACAATTTTCCCGACATCCAGCTGCTGATGGCCGACGGCGCAGTCGAGTTTCCTGATCCGGATTATTGGGCGGCGCTCGCCGATCTGCCCGGCATGCTTCAGATCGGGCTGGAGGACGTGTCGGGCGAGCTTTATCTCCGCGCCCCGGCCACCGCTTCGATTCCCGGCGACGAATTCAAGGTCGGGCTCAAGCTGAAGGGCAGCCCGAAGCATCGTAACGATGCCGGCCGATCGCTGTCCGGCGCGTCCGCCGAAAAGCTGCGCGCCGGCCTTGCGGGAAAGGTGATCAGCCTTGAGCCCGAAGACACCGGCGCGCGTGATTTTGCGCAGACGGCGGCGATCATCGCGGCGCTCGACCTGGTCGTGTCGGTGGATACGTCGGTAGCACATCTCGCCGGCGCGCTCGGCATACCGTGCCTGCTGCTGGTTCAGGGGATCGAGCCCGATTGGCGCTGGATGTTCGGACGTGCGGATTCGCCCTGGTATGCGAACCACCGGCTGTATCGCGGCGATCCCGACGGATCGTGGGACAAGGCGATCGAGCGCCTGCTCGCGCATGTCCGCTGGGCGTCTGCTCCCACGCGCCTTCATACGCGCCGCGCTGCGGCTCTGCGCGAGGAGGGGCGCTTCGCCGATGCGGTCGCGGCGGGGCGCAGCGCGATCGCGGCCGATCCGCATAATGCCACCGCGCTCCACAATCTCGGCCGCCTGTTGACCGATCTCGGGCGGCTGAAGGATGGCGAGGCGATGCAGCGCCGCGCCCTTCAAGTCGATCCGCAGGCGGCGCCGCCGCAATTCGGCCTGGCGCTGAACCTGCTCGCTCAAGGGCGCTACAGCGAAGCCTGGCCGCTTTACGAGGCGCGCATGCGGCTGCCCCACCTGAAAATCGGTCTGCCCGAGGGGATCGCCTTTCCCCGCTGGCGGGGCGAGGACATCGGCGGCGAGCGGATCGCGGTCTTCACCGACCAGGGCTTTGGCGATCAGATCCAGTTTGCGCGTTTCCTGCCCTGGCTCGCCGCGCGCTGCGCCGAAATCGTCCTGATCGCGCCGCCGGCATTGGTCCGGCTCTTCCAGGGGGCGTTTCCCGATGTCCGGATCGTGCCCGCGGTCGGGAGCACGCAAGTCCCCAAATGCGCGGTCTGGACGATGCTGAGCGACCTGGCCGTATTGGCCGATGCCCGGCTGGAAGCGCTTCCTCCGGGCGATTACCTCCGCCGCCCGCGCCCCGATCCGGCGCATGCGGGCTTCCGCGTCGGAATCATGACCAAGGGCAATCAGGCCTTCGTCCACGATGCATACCGCACGCTGCCGGCCGATCTTGCCGCGTCGTTGCGCACGCGCCTGCCGGGCTCGATCGTCGATCTCGATCCGGAGATAAGCGGAGCGTGCGATTTTGCCGACACGGCGGACATCATCGCAGGGCTGGATCTGGTCGTCTCGGTCGATACGTCGGTGGCGCATCTCGCCGGCGCGCTCGCCACGACCTGTCTGCTGCTCGTACCGGGCTTCGCGACCGACTGGCGCTGGATGCGCGAGCGCGACGACACGCTTTGGTATCCGCATCATCGGCTCCACCGCGGGACGCCCGACGGCCGCTGGGAAAGCGCGATCGACAATGCGGTCGCGGACGCGCGGCGGCTGGCTGGGGGCGGGACGCCGGTCGAGCCGGGCATCTGGGCGGGCGAAATACGCTCGAGGCGCAAGGCCGTCGCCACCGCTCCAACGCAGGCAGCCCCTCGCCGCCAACTCGGCGGATTGTTGACCGAGATCGGTGCACTGAAAGAAGGCGAAGCGGCGCTACGCGAGGCGGTGGCGCTCGCGGGTGCGCAGGCCGACAGCGAACGCTACGCGCTCGCGCTCAACCTGCTCGCGCAGGGCCGCTATCGCGATGCCTGGCCGTTCTATGCTGCCCGTCGTGGGCTCAGGGAGCTCGGCATTGCTTATCCGGCGGGGATATCGGGGCCGCGCTGGGAAGGGCAGTCGCTGGAGGGTGCCCGCCTTCTTGTTCTGGCCGAACAGGGCCTGGGCGACACGCTGCAGCTGGCGCGTTTCCTTCCTTCGCTGGTCGAACGCGGCGCCGCGGTGACCTTGTTCGAACGGCCCCCGTTGAGCGGGCTGTTGCGGACCGCCTTCCCCTCGATAATTGTCTGCGATGACATAGGCGCCATTGGGCATCAGGACCTGTGGACGACCACCTTCGACATGCTCGAACCGCTCGATATCGCGAGCGATACGCTGGCGCCGGCCGACTATCTGGCCTCGTTGGCTCCGCCGCGACAGCCGGGGGCTCCCTTCACCATCGGTCTTTGCACGGCCGGAAACCCCGCGCATCCCAATGACGCGAGGCGATCGCTATCCGCCGCAACGGCGGCTCAGCTTCGCGCGAAGCTTCCCGGAACGATCGTCGATACGCGTCCCGAAGCGACCGGAGCGCGTGATTTCACCGACACCGCGGCAATCCTTGCGGAGCTCGATCTGGTCGTTTCGGTGGATACGGCGATCGCGCATCTGGCGGGTGCAATGGGCAAAAGCTGCCTGCTGCTGCTGCCGGGCAAGGCCACCGACTGGCGCTGGATGCGCGGGCGCCGCGATTCGCCCTGGTATCCGCGGCACATGCTTTTCCGGAGCGATCTTGACGGCGACTGGCGTACGACGATCGAGGCGGTTGCGGCGCAAGCCGAACAAATTCGCGCGGGCGCATAGCTCCCCGCTCGCATTGCTCTTGCCGGCCCAGCCGCCTAAGCAGCGCCCGCCCTTAGCTGAGCGGAACCCGATGCGTCTTTCCCGATATTTCCTGCCCGTCATGAAGGAATCGCCCGCCGACGCCCAGATAATCAGCCACAAGCTGATGCTGCGCGCGGGGCTGGTTCGCCAGACCGCCGCCGGTATTTACGCCTGGCTGCCGCTCGGCACGCGCGTGCTGGCGCGCATCGCGCAGATCGTGCGCGAAGAACAGGACAAGGCCGGCGCGATCGAACTGGTCATGCCGACGATCCAGTCGGCCGACCTGTGGAAGCAATCGGGTCGCTATGACGATTATGGGCTGGAGATGCTGCGCATCAAGGATCGCCACGATCGCGAGATGCTCTACGGCCCGACCGCCGAGGAGGTGATCACTTCGATCTTCCGCGACGCCGCGCGGTCCTATCGCGATCTCCCGCGCACGCTCTACAATATCCAGTGGAAGTTCCGCGACGAGGTCCGCCCGCGCTTCGGCGTAATGCGCGGCCGCGAATTCCTGATGAAGGATGCCTATTCCTTCGATCTCGACGAGGCCGGCGCGCGCCACAGCTACAATCGCATGTTCGTGGCTTATCTCAACACGTTCGCGCGGATGGGGCTTCGCGCCATTCCGATGCAGGCCGATACCGGCCCGATCGGCGGCGATCTGAGCCACGAATTCATCGTGCTCGCCCCCACCGGCGAGAGCGAGGTCTTCTACCACAGCAATTGGGAGCGGCCGGCCGAGCTCTCGAACGTCGATTTCGAGGATGTCGCAGGCCTCCAGGCGATCGTCGGCGGCTACACCGCCGATTATGCCGCGACCGACGAAAAGCGCGACACCGCGCGCGAGGCCGAAGCCGGCGACGCGCTGCGCCAGTCGCGCGGCGTCGAGGTCGGCCACATCTTCTATTTCGGCACCAAATATTCGGCCGCGATGGGGCTCAAGCTGCAGGGGCAGGATGGGGGTGAGATCGTCCCGCATATGGGCAGCTACGGCGTCGGCGTGTCGCGCCTGATGGCCGCGATCATCGAAGCCAGTCACGACGACAAGGGCATCATCTGGCCCGACGCGGTCGCGCCTTATGCGGTCGGCCTGATCAACATGCGCGCCGATGACGCGGCATGTACGAAGTCCGCCGACGATCTGTATGCGCAATTGCAGGCCGCCGGCGTTGACGTGCTGTACGACGACCGCGACGAACGCGGCGGCGCCAAGTTCGCGACCGCCGACCTGATCGGGCTACCCTGGCAGATCGTGATCGGCCCCAAGGGGCTGGCCAACGGCATCGTCGAGTTGAAGCGCCGCGCGACGGGCGAGCGCGCGGAGCTCAGCCCGGCCGACGCAGTGGCGAAGGTGAAGGGGTGACTTGCACTAACCCTCCCTCCCTCCTTGCGGGGGAGGGCCGGGGAGAGGGGGTCGGGCGACTGGGCTCGATGCCCGGGAGCGCGAATATGCTCGCTGCCGCTCGCCACCCTCTCCCAACCCTCTCCCATCAAGGGAGAGGGCTTTTCCGCATCGCCCAGCCATGATCACCCGCTACGAACGCACCATCGCCCGCCGTTATCTGTGGCCCGGCAAGGGCGAGGGGATCATTGCGGTCGTCGCGGGCTTTTCGCTCCTTGGGGTGACCCTGGGCGTCGCGGCTTTGGTGATCGTGACGAGCGTGATGAACGGCTTCCGGGCCGAGCTGTTCGACAAGATCACCGCGCAGAATGGCCACGCGGTGGTGCAGGGTTATGACGGGCGCCTCAACGACTGGCGCCGCGTTGTCGCCGAGGCGCGTGCCACACCCGGCGTCACCGAAGCGACTCCGTTGATCGAGCAGCCGCTGGTGGGAAGCTATGCCGGTAGGTCCGAAGGCATATCGGTTCGCGGGATGACCATGGCGGACATTCGCGGTCCGCAGATCGCGGGCAATGTCGTCCTCGGCGATATAAGATCGATTATGCCCGGTTCGGGCAACATCGCGATCGGTTCGCAACTGGCCTCATCTCTGGGCGTCAATATCGGCGGCCAGATCAGCGTGATCAACCTGTCCGGTCCGACAACGCCGTTTGGTACGGTGCCGCGCATCGTCTCATACCGCGTCGCGGCGATCTTCGAGGTCGGCGTTTATGAATATGACAACATCTTCGTCGTCATGCCGATCGAAGACGCGCAAACCCTGCTGATGATGGGCGACAGTGTCGGCATGATCCGCATTCAGACTACCGACGCCGACAAGGTCAGCCAGATCCTCGCCCCTCTCGCCCCGAAGGTGCGCAGCGTCGGCCAGATCCAGGATTGGCGGCAGATGAACAGCTCGCTGTTCGAGACGATCGAGATCGAGCGCGTGATGATGTTCATCATCCTGTCGATCATCATCGTCGTCGCCGCCTTCAACATATTGTCGTCGCTGATCATGCTGGTGCGCGCCAAGACGCGCGATATCGCCATCCTGCGCACGATGGGCGCGACGCGCGGGGCGATGATCCGTATCTTCGTGACGATCGGCGTGTCGATCGGCGTGCTGGGGACGGGCCTCGGCCTGGTGCTTGCGATGATCTTCCTGTTCTTCCGGCAGGGCGTCGTGAACATCGTGCAGCGGCTCACGGGGCAGAATCTGTGGGATCCCTCGATCCGCTTCCTGACCGAGCTGCCGTCGCGTACCGATTGGTTCGAGGTCGGGCTTGTGATCGTGATGACGTTGATCCTCGCTTTCCTGTTCACCCTCTATCCGGCGCTGCGCGCGGCGCGCACCGATCCGGTGCAGGTGCTGCGCTATGAGTGAGACGCTCGGCGTAGCGCGCTTGAGCCGCGCCTTCGCCCAGGGCGATCGCGTGATCGAGGTGCTGCGCGGCGTCGATCTGAGCATCGCGAGCGGCGAGATTGTGGCATTGGTCGGCCCGTCGGGTTCGGGCAAATCCACCTTGCTTCAGGCGGTCGGGTTGCTCGAGGGCGGTTTTACGGGTTCGATCCGCATCGCAGGCGAAGAGGCAAGCCAGCTCGACGATAATGGGCGGACGCGGTTGCGCCGCGAAGCGATCGGGTTCGTCTACCAATTTCATCACTTGCTGCCCGATTTCACGGCGGCGGAAAATGTGGTGCTCCCGCAATTGATCCGGGGGATCGATCCGCGTGCGGCCGAGGAACGAGCGCAAACTCTGCTCGGATCGCTGGGATTGTCCGAACGACATGATCATCGCCCTTCGCAATTGTCCGGGGGCGAACAACAGCGGGTCGCGGTGGCGCGCGCGCTGGCCAATCGGCCGGCGCTGGTGCTGGCGGACGAGCCTACCGGCAACCTCGATGAAGCGACCGCCGATCGCGTGCTGGGTGAATTCCTGCGGCTGGTGCGCAGCGAGGGGGCGGCGGCGCTCGTCGCCACGCATAATGAGCGGCTGGCGGAGCGCATGGACCGCGTCGTGCGGCTCCACGAAGGCATGCTCGCGTGACGCGAAAATAGTGAATCGACGTTAAGCCTAAGCAGTAGCGGAGCCTTTACCTCAGTTTGCTAAGCGCCAGTGATGCAATGGATCAGACGTCTCTGCGCTGCTGAGGGTGGGTCCATATTGGTGCTGGCGGCATTTTCGCTGACGGCTGTGATGGGCATGTCCGGCCTCGCGGTTGAACTGAGCACCGGCTACGCCACAAAAGTACGCAACCAGCGCGTTGCCGACATGGCGGCGTTGGGCGCCGCGCTCTCCTATCAATCGAATTCATCAGAATCGCAGGCGACGCAGACGGCGAGGGACATCATTGCGGCCAGCGGGCTCCCCGCCGGTGCGGCAACGGTCACGCTGCCGGTGACCATCGGGTCCACGACGGGCGTGCAGGTGCGGATCACGACCGCGGTCCCTGTTAGGCTTGCCACGATGATCAGCAGCGCAGCTACCTACAATGTCAGCACATCGGCAATCGCCTCGCTCAATGGCAGCACCAGCCCGGCCTGCGTACTGTCCCTCAGCAAGACCGCGAGC
>DATMIP010000028.1:0-4468 GCA_035554515.1 Sphingomonas sp.
GGCTGTCGGCAATATCCTTGCCGAGCCGGTTCAATGCCCCGAACAATTCGGATGTCAGCCAGTTGGCCGCCGGCTTGGCGACCTCGGTCTCGGGCTTCCCGGTCGCCGCGAGCAAGGCCTCGAACCAGCGTGCGGTCTCGACATCGGCAGTGATCACGTTCGCCGAATAGGACGAGATGCCGAGCACCTCCTCGTAGCGGCGTCGTTTGGCGTCGGGCAGTTCGGGCAGGCTGCCTTCGCATTCGGCGATGAACGCATCGTCGAGCTCGAGCGGCAGCAGGTCCGGATCGGGGAAATAGCGGTAATCGTGCGCATCCTCCTTGGAGCGCATCGACCGAGTCTCGTTACGGTCGGGATCATAGAGTCGCGTTTCCTGAACGATCTTGCCGCCGGCTTCGAGCACGTCGATCTGGCGCCGCGCCTCGCCCTCGATCGTGGCCATGACGAACCGCACCGAATTGACGTTCTTGGTCTCGGTGCGGGTACCCAGATCATCGCCGGGCTTGCGCACGCTGACATTGACGTCGGCGCGCATCGAGCCCTGTTCCATATTGCCGTCGCATGAGCCGACGTAGCGCAGGATCGCACGCAGCTTGCGCAGATAGGCGCCAGCTTCCGCGGGCGAGCGCATGTCGGGCTTGCTGACGATCTCCATCAGCGCCACGCCCGAGCGGTTGAGATCAACGTAAGAACGCGTCGGGTGCTGATCGTGCATCAGCTTGCCGGCATCCTGCTCGACATGGATGCGCTCGATCCCGATCGTCTTCGTTACGCCCCAGCCAGAATCATTTGGCGTTTCAATCTCGATCGCGCCTTCACCCACCAGCGGATGGTAGAGCTGGCTGATCTGATAGCCCTGCGGCAGATCCGCGTAGAAATAATTCTTGCGGTCGAACTGGCTACGGCGGTTGATCCGCGCGCCGATCGCCATGCCGGTGCGTACCGCCTGACGGATACATTCGCGGTTGGGCACGGGCAGCATGCCGGGCATGGCCGCATCGATCAGGCTGACCTGACTGTTGGGTTCCGCGCCGAACGCGGTCGCCGCCCCGGAGAAGAGCTTGGCGTTTGACGTGACCTGGGCGTGGACTTCCAGCCCGATCACGACTTCCCATGGGCCGGTCGCGCCCTCGATGCGATAAGCAGCTTCAGTCATGCCGCGCTCGGTCGATCAGGCGCGGGCCATTGTCAATTCCCCTCGGCGCGGGCAATTGGCTGGGCGACTGCCCGATCCGGGCCGGCCGAGGTGATCGATCGCAGCCATGACGCCCGCTTCCGTGCTCGTCACCATCGTCAATTATCGTACCGCCGATCTCGCGATCGAAGCGCTCGCCGCGCTCGAACCCGAGGTTGTTTCACGCGGCGACACATATGTCGTCGTGGTCGACAACGGTTCGGGCGACCGCTCGGTCGAGCGGATCGGCGATGCGATCGCCGCGCGGGGGTTTGGGGCGTGGTCCACCGTCATCGCCGAGACGAATGGCGGGTTCGCCGCCGGCAACAATAATGGCCTGCGCCACTACCGCCGTGCTTTCGGCACCGCGGGGCAGGAGGCGCCCGTTCCCGATTTCGTGTGGCTGCTGAACCCCGATACGATACCCCAGCCGGGCGCGATTGCCGGACTGGTGGACTTCATGCGCGCTAATCCCGGCGTGGGCATCGCCGGCGGGCGCTGTTGCTGGCCGGACGGACGCGTGCGCCATAGCAGCTTTCGTTTCCATTCGCCCCGGCGCGACCTGATGGCCGCGGTGGGTTTCGGCCCGTTCACCCGCCTGCTGGGAGGCGATCCGGTGTCGATGGGGGTTTCGGATATACCGGTATGCGCCGATTGGGTGAGCGGATCGAGCTTCATGATCCGGCGCGACGTGATCGAGACGATCGGACCGATGGACGAGGGCTTCTTCCTTTATTTTGAGGAAACCGAATATTGCGCGCGGGCGGCGGACGCCGGCTTCTCCTGCTGGAGCGTGCCCGAGAGCCGCATCATTCATATTGCGGGGCAATCAACCGGCGTCACCGGTACGGCCGGGCGCGCCAATCGCCGTCCGCTTTACTGGTTCGAATCGCGCGGCAGGCTCTTCCTGAGCCGCTACGGGCGGGCGAGCACGCATCTCGCCAACCTCGCCTGGATTCTCGGCTTTCCAATCGGCAAGCTGATTGCTGCGATCCGCCGCCGTCCGCGATCGGAACCGCCCTATTTCTGGTGGGATTTCCTGCGCGCCGCTTATGGCCCCAACGGCATCATGTATCGCACAGCCGAACTGACCGATCCCGCGCGGATCGGCGCGCCGGCCGCCAGGGCAGCGTCATCACGATGACGCCCACCCTCCATCCGTCAAGCGACCCGGCGGCGCGGCCGCAAAGCGATGTCGATCTCGGCCGTTTCAACCGCAACCCGCCCGGCATGACGCTCGGCCAGCTGATCCGCGAGGATTTCGCGACCCATGAACGCGACTTCTTCGCGCAGGGCTTTTGGGCGATTACGGTTCACCGGTTCGGCAACTGGCGGATGGGGGTGCGCAGCCGCATCCTCCGCGCGCCTTTATCATTGCTCTATCAGATCTGGGCCAAACTGGTGCAGTGGATGGCGGGCATCGACCTGAAATATACGACGCGCGTCGGCCGGCGCGTGCGGCTGTGGCACCAGGGTGGAATGCAATTGGGTGCGCTGGAAATCGGCGACGACGTCCATATCCGCCAGAACGTCACGTTCGGCGTGCGACGCCACGGCGATCCGCGCTGGATGAAGCCGGTGATCGGCGCCGGCTGTCAGATCGGATCGGGCGCGGTGATCGTCGGCCCCGTGGTGGTCGGTGAGGGGTCCACCGTCGGCGCCAATGTGGTGCTGGCGCAGGACGTTCCGGCGGGGAGTATCGTCACCGTGCCGAAGCCCGTGATCAGACCGCTTCTTCCCTGAGAACAGTGAGTTTTTCGCGGTTTTGAGCGAATAACAGGTGATCTTTGGGCGCTTATCAGGTGGCTTTAGGGTCGATTCCGTTCAAGTTGAACGGAGATTCTACCTTCCGAAAGCGAGTCTAGCTTACCACCATTCGCCCGGGCGCGCGGTAAAGCCAGCCCGCTCTTCGATCGCGAGGCAGGCATTGAGCACGCCTTGTTCGTCGAGCGGCCTCCCGATAATCTGCAGCCCCAACGGCAGTCCGGCCTGGTCCAGCCCGCCGGGCACCGACATTGCCGGCAGGCCGGCGAGCGAACTCGGTACGGTGAAGACGTCGTTAAGATACATCGCCAGCGGATCGTCCGATTTCTCACCGAGCGCGAACGCCGCCGATGGCGCGGTGGGTGTAAGCAGCAGGTCGCATTTCTCGAACGCCTGCGCGAAATCGCGCACGATCAATGAGCGCACCTTCTGCGCCTTGGTGAAATAGGCGTCGTAGAAGCCCGCCGACAGCACGTAGGTGCCGATCAGGATGCGGCGTTTGACCTCGGCGCCGAAACCGTCGGCGCGGGTCGCGGCATACATGTCCTGCAAATTGGCGCCGTCGGGCAGATCGCGCAGCCCGTAACGCACGCCGTCATAGCGCGCGAGATTGGACGAGGCTTCGGCCGGCGCGATGATATAATAAGTCGGCAGCGCATATTTGGTGTGCGGCAGCGAAACGTCGATCACGTTCGCGCCCGCATCCTTCGCCATCGCGATCCCGCGCTGCCACAATGCATCGATCTCGGGTGGCATATTCTCGACGCGATATTCCTTTGGAATGCCGATCGTCTTGCCCCTGAGATCAGAGGAGAGGTTTGCTTCCCATTCGGGAACCGGCACGTCGAGCGAGGTTGCATCCTTGGGATCGAAGCCGGCCATTGCCTCAAGCATGATCGTACAATCGCGCACGCTGCGCGCCATCGCACCCGCCTGATCGAGGCTCGAGGCGAAGGCGACCACGCCCCAGCGCGAACAGCGGCCATAGGTCGGCTTGATCCCCGAAATTCCCGTGAAGGCCGCGGGCTGGCGGATCGAACCACCTGTGTCGGTGCCGGTTGCGCCCGGAACGAGCCGCGCCGAAACCGCCGCCGAGCTGCCGCCCGACGAGCCGCCGGGGGTGAGCGCGGCATTGCCGCCATCGTTGCGCCGCCATGGGCTCAGCACATTGCCGAACGCGCTCGTCTCGTTCGACGAGCCCATCGCGAACTGATCCATATTGAGCTTGCCGAGCATGCCCGCGCCGGCGAGAAACAGCCGTTCGGTGACGGTCGATTCATAAGTCGGCACGAAGCCTTCGAGAATGTGGCTGGCCGCGGTGGTCTGCACGCCTTCGGTGCAGAACAGGTCCTTGATGCCCAACGGCACGCCCGACAGCGGCCGCACCGCGCCCTCGCTGCGCTCCTGATCGGCGGCATCGGCGGCGGCGAGCGCATGTTCGGGCGTCTCGACGATGAAGGCGTTGAGCCCGCGCGCGGTGGCGACATTGGCGTTGAACGCCTCGGCCACTTCGCGCGCGGTGAAATCGCC
>DATMIP010000029.1:0-8792 GCA_035554515.1 Sphingomonas sp.
GGGCGCGGCTTCGCGGTGGTGGCGCAGGAAGTGAAGAGCCTCGCCAGCCAGACGGCGCGCGCTACCGACGACATCGCCACCAAGATCGGCGCGATCCAGGGCGCCGCCCGCCAGACGGTCGAAGCCAATGGCACGATCCGCGCGACGATCGGCGACGTCCAGGCGTCGGCCGAGCGTATTCGCCGCGCGATGGAAACACAGGCACAGACCGTGACAATGATCACCGCAGCGGTCGATGAGACCGCTTTGGCCGCTGACGCCATGTCATCGACCATCGCCGCGATCCGCACCGACACCGAGCAGGTGGCCCGCGATATCGACGAGCTGGAGAGCGGCTTCCGCTCGGTCGATGCGCAGCTCGCGCGCCTCGATGCCACTACCGGTGCGTTCGTGGAGCGCTTCGCCGCCTGAGGGTGGCCCCGGGAAACTTTAAAAAACACCGGAAACGAACTGAAGGATTGTACCGGCGCCTTGAGGGTCAAGGGCGGGCACCCTAAGGCGCGCGCCATGACGATCCAAATCCTGGCCACCGGCACGAGCCGCGGAATCGGGGCGGTGAACCACGTCAATGGAGCCTCTCATGCCCGCTGAGTGGCAGACGCAGACTCCCGAAACCTGGAAGATCAGCTTTCCGTGCAACCGCGCCGAGGGGGAGGCGCTTGCGACGATCGATCCCGATTTCGGCATCGATCCTGCGCCAACACTCATGACGAGCGAGCCTGACCAGGACCGGCCCGATGAATGGCAGCTGGACGTCTATCTCGGTCATGAGCCCGACGCGGCATTGCTCGATCAGATCCGGGCGCTCGTTCCAAGCGCCGCGAAAATTGCGCCGAAGATCGAGCGCGTTGCCGATGCGGACTGGGTTACGCTGAGCCAGGGCTTCCTAGAGCCCATCCATGCGGGGCGCTTCTTCGTCCACACCGCCGCGCATGCCGATGCGGTGCCGGCCGATGCGATCGCGTTTCGGATCGAAGCGGGCCGCGCCTTCGGCACGGGCCATCACGAAACCACGGCGGGATGCCTCGAAGCGCTGGACCGGCTCGCGCAAGGCGGCCGCGACTGTGCCCGGATCGCCGATATCGGCACCGGCACCGGCCTGCTTGCCTTTGCGGCGCGCGCGCTCTGGCCCGAGGCGGCAATTACCGCTTCGGACATCGATCCGATCGCCATCGAGGTGACCGCCGAGAATATGAGGATCAATGCCCTTCCAGCCTCCGCGATCACGCTGATCGCCGCCGACGGCATGGACGATCCCGCGCTTCAAGCGCGCAGCCCCTTCGATCTGATTGTCGCAAATATCCTCGCCGGACCGCTGATCATGCTGGCGCCGGACCTGGTTGCAACACTCAGCCGAAATGGCACGATCATCCTCGCCGGGCTGCTGGCAAGCCAGGCAGAGGATGTGCTAGCAGCCTACACATCAAAAGGGATGACGCCAGCCGCTCGCCGCGACCGGGGTGACTGGTCAATCCTCACGCTCGTTCAGGCATCATAAACAATGCTTGAGCGAGGTGATATATATTGCTAATACAGTCGGACGCCGGCGCGACGGGGATTGCGCGCTGCCGCGCCAGGATGGGACGGCGAGATGAATATGGAAACGGGCATTGGCGGGGATCCGGCCGAATATCTCGAATTGGATGAGCGGCGCAGCCGGCGCACCCGGGTTCTGATAATCAGCGCGGTCATGGCCGTGCTGTTGGTGGCGGTGCTGGCATATTTGTTCCTGAGCAAGAAGCCTGCCCCCAAGGTGACCGACACCGCGCCGAACGTGACCGTCATCATACCCGGCCGTCATTCGGTGACGACCGAGATACCCGCGGTCGGAAATATCGGCGCGCGACGCGATATGCCGGTCGGTGTTGCCGGCGAAGGCGGCATCGTCCGAACGGTGCTGGTCGAGCCGGGCGCGTGGGTCGCGGCGGGTCAGGTGCTGGCGGTCGTCGATCGCTCGGTCCAGGTTCAGCAGGCCGCCTCGCTCGCCGCATCGATCAATCAGGCACGGGCTGACGCCAATCTGGCCAGATCGAACCTCGACCGAGCGAAGAAACTGGTTTCGAACGGCTTCGTATCGAAAGCGGATATCGACGCCAAACAGGCCGCGCTCGACAGCGCCAATGCCCGCGTCGCTGTCGCCGAGGCGCAGCTGCGTCAGCAGCGCGCGGTGATCGGCCGTCTGGACATTCGTTCGCCCACTGCCGGCCTGGTCCTTACCCGGAGTGTCGAGGCGGGACAGATCGTCGGTGGGGGTTCGGGGGCTCTGTTCCGGGTCGCCGCCAATGGCAAAATGGAATTGCAGGCACGGCTGGCCGAGGCGGACCTCGCCCGCGTCCGCGTGGGCTCGCCCGCCACCGTGACACCGGTCGGCACCGCGCTCCAGATCGCCGGAACAGTCTGGCAGGTTTCGCCGGTGATCGATCCAACCACCCGCCAGGGCACCGTTCGAATCGAACTGCCTTACAACCAGGCCTTGCGCCCCGGCGGCTTTGCCTCGGCCAAAATCGGCGGCGGCGCGGGTGAATTGCCGCTATTGCCGGAATCGTCGGTAATGAGCGACGAAAAGGGCAATTTCGTCTACCTTGTCGGTCCGGGCAACCGGGCTGTCCGTCGTGATGTGAAGGTTGGCGATGTCGATGAGCGCGGGGTCACCGTGCTGGCCGGTCTGACCGGCGCCGAACGTGTGGTCGCTTCGGCCGGCGCCTTTCTGAATCCGGGCGACAAGGTGAAACCGGATCAGCAGCCGTCCCCGCGCTGAGGAGCGAAGCGATGAACTTCCGCAACATCTCTTCCTGGGCGATCCGCAACCCGGTTCCGCCGATCGTGCTGTTCGTAGCGCTGACGCTGGCTGGCATCGTCTCGTTCATGCGCATGGAGGTGAATGCCAGCCCCGAAATCACCTTCCCCGGCGTGCTGGTGTCCGTTTCCCAACCGGGCGCGGCGCCGACCGAGCTCGAGACGCAGGTCACGCAGCGCGTGGAAGCCGCGGTGCGCAGCCTGGAAGGCGTGGAAGAAATCGACTCCACTATCCAGGAAGGTAATTCCACTACCTTCGTCCAGTTCACGCTCGAAACGCCGGTAGACCGCGCGACGACCGACGTGCGTGACGCAATTTCCCAGATTCGCGGGCAATTGCCCGAGGGGATTCTCGAACCGCAGATCGCCCGTCTCAAAGTGAATGGGGGTGCGCTGGCCAATTGGTCGGTCGAGGCAACCGACATGACCATGGAGCAGCTCTCCTGGTATGTTAAGAACATCGTCTCGCGCCGTCTGCTTGCTATAGCGGGGATGCAGGGCGTCCAAACGCGCGGGAGCGTCGATCGCGAGATAAGAGTGATACTCGACCCTGCGAAGATGCAGGGGCAGGGTGTCACCGCCAGCCAGATCAATAATCAGTTGCGCTCGATCAATCTCAACGCTGCCGGGGGACGCGCCGAAATTGCGGGCGCCGAGCAATCAGTGCGGGTCCTGGGCAATGCCCAGGATGCGCTCGCCTTAAGCCAGACGCAAATCCAACTCGGGCAGGGACGATCGGTGCGGCTCGGCGATATCGCGACTGTGCGCGACGGTTATGGCGAGCGCCGCAATCTTGCCCTGATGAACGGCAAATCGGTTGTCAGCTTCGGAATCGAGCGCGCGCGTGGTGCTTCCGAAATTACAATTTATGACGAGGCGGTAAAGGCGCTGGCGCAATTGGAGAAAGAGGATCCGCGCATCCATTTCGTCCAGCGCTTCAATTCGACCAAGGATACGAAGGAAAACTACAAGGGAGCGCTACATGCGATGGTCGAAGGCGCCGTCCTGGCGGTCGTCGTCGTGTTCCTGTTCCTGCGCGACAAGCGCGCCACGTTGATCTCCGCTTTGGCGATTCCTCTTTCGGCCATACCGACTTTCTGGGTGCTGAGCCTGCTCGGCTTCACGCTGAATTTCATGACTTTGCTCGCGCTCAGCCTGGTCGCGGGCGTGCTCGTCGATGATGCGATCGTGGAGATCGAGAATATCGTGCGGCACATGCGTATGGGCAAGACCGCCTATCAGGCCGCGATCGACGCGGCAGATGAGATCGGCCTTGCCGTCGTCGGCACGACCTTTTCGATCGTGGCGGTCTTTCTGCCCGTGGCGTTGATGCCGGGTATCGCGGGACAATATTTCAAGAATTTCGGCCTCACGGTGGTTGTCGCCGTCCTGATCAGCCTGCTTGTCGCGCGCCTGATCACGCCGATGGTCGCGGCCTACTTCCTTAAAGCCCATGGTCAGGCGGCGCATGGCGAGGGCGCCATGATGAACCGCTATATGAACGTTCTGCGCTGGACGCTGGATGACAGCAAGGCACGCGCAGCGCGAGATCGGGGCGGCTGGCGGAGGCTGTTCGCCTGGACCAGAGACCATCGGTGGTGGACGATGGGCATAGGATTCGTGGCCTTCATCATCACGATCATCATGTTCGTGGCGGTCCCGAAAACATTCATGCCGCCCCAGGACAGCGACCTCAGCCGGATCCAGGTGAACATGCCGCCGGGCACCACGCTGGAGCAGACCCGCGCGACATCGGAGCGGGTGGTTGCGCTGGTCAAGCAGCAGCCCGACGTCTTCACCGCGGTAAATTATGTTGATGTCGGCAGCGCGATCATCGTCATAACGCTGAAGGACGATCGGCCGCGCAGTTCGACCGAGTTCGAGCGTGCGGTGGCCCCCCTGCTGCAGCACATTCCCGACGGCCGCGTCTTTTTCGAATCGCAGAGCGGTAATGGCGGGCGTGATATCCAGATAATGCTGGCCGGCGACGATCCGATTAAACTGAATCAGGCGGCGATGAAGGTCATGGAGGATATGAAGCGTCTCCCCGGCATCCGTTCGCCGCGGATCGAGGGAGACCTGCCCCGCCCCGAAATCACGATCAAACCGCGCTTCGGCCTTGCTGCCGAACTCGGCGTCACCACCCAGGCGCTGAGCCAGGCGATTCGCATCGCTACGATCGGCGATATCGACCAGAACGCGGCCAAATTCTCCTTGAGCGATCGCCAGGTTCCGATCCGGGTGGTGCTCAACGAGAATAGCCGGCGCAGCCTTTCGACGATCCAGAACCTCCCTGTGCCAACGACGAACGGCGGGACCGTGCCCTTGCGCGTCGTGGCGGATATCGGCTTCGGCGCGGGCCCCTCGCAGATCGAGCGTTTCAATCAGGAGCGGCGCACCGTGATCAGCGCCGATCTGGCGCCCAACGCGGTGAGCGGCGACGAGCGTGCGAAGATCATGGAACTTCCGGCGATGAAGCACCTGCCGCCTGGCGTTCATTATGCGGCGCAAGGCGACGCCAAATGGCAGGCCGAGCTGATTGTCAACTTCCTGATCGCGGTCATTGCGGGCATCCTGCTCGTGTTCGGCGTGCTGGTGCTGCTCTATCGCCGGGTCGTCCCGCCGTTCGTCAACATGACGTCGCTGTTGCTGGCACCGCTGGGCGGGCTGATCGCGCTGGTGATTGCCGGCATGCCGATCTCGCTGCCGGTCTTCATTGGTCTCCTGATGCTGTTCGGCATCGTCGCCAAGAATTCGATCCTGCTGATCGACTTCGCGATCGAGGAAATGCGTCATGGTCGCGCGCTGTTCGACGCAATCATGGATGCCGGGCACAAGCGGGCTCAGCCAATCGTCATGACGACGGTCGCCATGGTTGCAGGCATGCTCCCGACCGCGCTGTCGATCGGCGCCGATGGATCGTTCAACCAGCCGATGGCCGTGGCGGTGATGGGCGGCCTGATACTTTCGACGCTGCTCACCCTGCTGATCGTGCCGGCGGGCTTCAGCCTTGCCGACGGAGTCGAAAAGTGGCTCGGCCAAAAACTGGGCGGAGCACTCACGAATGGCGGCGAAGGAGCAGCGCCGCCGCATATCGTGCAACCGGCGGAGTGAACCTTCCGGGGTGATGACGATTGTCTGATCGACATGTCGTTGCCTCGGACCCTTCGATGATTGCGCGAGCGCGATTACAACCACCGCCTGGGGGCGTTCGACAGATGCGCATCATTGCGGCGGGCCTGCTGGTCGCGATGGCCGGCCTCTTCTTCGCGGCCGGCACGCTCTCCCATCTTAACCCTTTCTGGGGCTATGTCCGGGCCTTCGCCGAAGCAGCGATGGTCGGCGGGCTGGCGGACTGGTTCGCGGTGACGGCGCTGTTTCGCCATCCGCTGGGTCTGCCGATCCCGCACACCGCGATCATCCCGCGGAACAAGGACAGGATTGGCGACAGCCTGGCGTCCTTCCTGCGCTCCAATTTCCTGATCCCGCGCGTGGTGGCGCGGCGCATGGCACGGCTGGACGTCGCGCGTGCGATTGGCCGTGTCCTTGCGGCACCCCCGCGCGAGGGCGCGATGCGGGCGGGCGCGGGCAAGCTGGCTGAAACCTTGCTCGAAAGCCTCGGCGACGAACGGCTCGGGCAATTGTTCAAGAGCGCCGCGGTGCAACGCCTGAAGGCGCTGGATGTCGCGCCGCTCGCCGGGCAGCTGATGGCCGCGGCGATGGCCGAGGATCGCCATCGTCCGATGATGAACTCGGCGATCCTGTGGGCGGGCCGCACGCTCGACGCGAACGAGCATCTCTTTCGGCAGATGATCCATGAGCGCGCCGGATCGATCCTGCGGTGGACCGGGCTCGATGAGACGCTTTCGACCAAGATACTCGACGGCATCTTCAAGCTGCTCGGCGACATGGCGGAAAACCGGGATCATCCGCTCCGCATCAAGGCCGAGGAAGGCCTGGCGCACCTCGCCGAACGCCTGCAGAGCGATCCCGAATTACAGGCCAAAGTCGCCGCCTTTCGCGATTCGGCGCTGGCCAATCCGGCGGTCGGCGCGTGGCTCGATGGAATGTGGCAGAGCGCGCGCGCGGCGATGCTGCGGGCCGCCCGCGATCCCGAGGCGGTGGCTGCCGGAAGGTTCGGCGAGGCGATGCGCCAGATGGGAACGCGATTGCAGGAGGATGATCGCGTGCGGATCGCGGTCAATCGGTTTGCCCGGCGCGCGACGGTGGCGCTGGTCGCCTCCTATGGGGATGGCATTGTCACCCTGGTCTCCGAAACAGTACGGAGCTGGGACGCCCGGACGGTGACGGATCGTCTGGAGAACGCCGTCGGACGCGATCTTCAATATATTCGCATCAACGGCACTTTGGTCGGAGGCCTGGTAGGCGTGGTCATCCACGCCGTAACCGTATGGACCTGACGTTGGGCGCGATCAGCCCCGAGAGCGGCGTTGCATCGCGGGAAAAGCGCCGCTAAGCCGCGCTCCGCTGGTGCCGGGGCTGTAGCTCAGATGGGAGAGCGCTGCAATCGCACTGCAGAGGTCAGGGGTTCGATTCCCCTCAGCTCCACCAGCCTCAGACTCCCAAAGCATGATAGAGGGAAAGCGATGGCGCGATCGCCGAGGCGCTCCCCCATTCGCCCCCTCATGCCACTCGGGCAGGGCGCTCGTCGCCAGCATCGGAGTGCCTTTGTGTAAAGCGCCGGTTCCGCTACAAAACTTGTGGAAGGTGAGTTCGAGTCGGAGCTTTAGCTAGACTCCCAGCGTCAAATCCATTTTACACAAACCCGCTTGTGTAAAATGTAAAGCCGGTTTGCTTTCAGCAAGGACAGGCGTATTAATCGTGGATGGCAAAGCAACCCTGCGCCCCTGACCGCCTCCCACTCACTGAACTTGATTGGCGCGGCGTGCTTCCCTTGGTCGGAAAGGCCAACGCCTGTCTCGCCCGATATGACGGCATGCTCCAAACTCTGCACAACCCTGGTGTGCTGCTGTCGCCGATTACGGCCAACGAAGCCGTTCTCTCTTCGAAGATCGAGGGCACACAGGCCACATTGGACGAAGTGCTGGAGGCGGACGCTGGTATGCTTACGTCCGAAGCGCGACGCGGGGATATCGAAGAGATCACGAATTATCGCGACGCCGTGCGCCTCGCCGAGCAGTCTCTCGCCGAGCGACCGATAACACTCTCATTGATTAAAGAAGTACACCAACGTCTACTTCAAGGAGTTCGAGGTCGAGAGAAGACGCCCGGCGCTTTCCGCGAGGATCAAAACTGGATTGGTAGGGCAGGCGACCCAATCGAACGCGCACGCTTCATCCCTCCAAGCCCCATAGTTCTCAAGGTCGAGCTGGAGCACTGGGAAGCCTACCTCCATTCAAAAGACGAAGATCCGATCCTCCAGACTGCACTGGCCCACGCTCAGTTCGAAATCCTGCACCCTTTCAAGGATGGCAATGGTCGCATCGGCCGCATGATGATCCCACTCATTCTGCATCAGCGAGGCGCGCTGTCGCGTCCGATGTTTTACATGTCGGAGTTCCTCGAAAGCCACCGCTCCGAATATTACGATCGGCTCCTGGCGATCACTGAACAGGGGGACTGGCGTGGCTGGATCAATTTCTTCCTAAGCGGGATGATCGCGCAGGCAGAGAGCAATCTCGACAAGGTCAAAGCGATCCGCGATCTCTACGAGGAGACCCGGCGGCGCGTCGTGGAGTTGACCCACTCTCAGTTCGCAATGGCTACCGTCGACGCGTTCTTCACGCAACCGATGCTGCCAGCGCCAAGCTTCGAGCTTCGCGCCGGGTTCAACAATCGCGCGAGTGCGAACGGCATGCTCAGGCAGCTGGAGGGCGCCGGAATTATAACCCGCATACGCGAAGGATCCGGGCGGCAGCCAGCGGTTTACGCCATGCCTGAGCTGATCAACGTTGCCGAGGGGCGCAGGGTCTTCAAACGCTATGATGAGCCCAGGGAGGCCAGCAACGGACCGC
>DATMIP010000030.1:0-6210 GCA_035554515.1 Sphingomonas sp.
CCTCTACGATCCCAGCCACTTCGTGCTGCAGCAGCTTGATTATCTTGCCTTTCTCGACATCTATCACGAGCGGGTGAAGTGCTTCCACGTCAAGGACGCCGAATTCCGACCCAACGGACGCTCGGGCGTATATGGCGGCTACCAGTCCTGGGTGGATCGGCCCGGCCGCTTCCGCTCGCTCGGCGACGGCCAAGTCGATTTCTCGCAAATCTTCTCCAAGCTGACGCAATATGATTTCCCCGGATGGGCGGTGCTCGAATGGGAATGCGCGCTCAAGCACCCCGAGCAGGGCGCGGCCGAGGGCGCTCCATTCATCGCCAGCCACATCATCCGGATAACCGACCACGCCTTCGACGATTTCGCCGCCGGCGGCGGCGATCGGACGCTCAACCGCCGACTGATGGGAATCCCGGCTGATTAGTCGTCCGAGAATACCTTGTTCATTGCCTGAGTCGCCTCCACGATCCGCTCGCGCAGCCAGGTCATTGCCGGCAGACCGTTATTGCGTCGGTGCCATATCAAATAGAGCGCGGCCGGAGTGACGGCGAAGGGCAGTTCCTGATAGGTCAGCCAGTTCCGCGTGAACCGGTCAGCTGCCAGGCGCATAGGCAAGATGGCAAGAAGTTCGGATTCGCGCAGCATGGCGGTCGCGACCAGGAACTGATTGACGATAAGCTTGATCGGTCGTTCCAGCCCTCTCTCCGCCAGATAGGAGTCGACCGGGTGCCGGAAACTGGGTGAGCCGGACAGGTTCACCATCAATTGTGGCGTTTGACAGAGCTGTTCAGTGCTGATGCGAGAGCGCAGCGCAGGATGGTCCCGATGCCCGGCAATCACATAGGCTTCCGACCATAACAGCCTTGTCTCCAGCACCGCCATGCGCGGCGGCTCGACGCTGATGGCGAAGTCGACCTCACCCCGCGAGAGTCGCTCGGCGGTGAGTTCGGGAACGTGGGGAACGAATGACAGTCCAATTCCCGGTCCCGCACGCTGGATGCACTGGAACAGATGCGGCGTGAGCAACGCCGCCGACAGGTCCACCATCGACATCCGGAACTCCATTGCCGCGCTCTCCGCGCTGAACTGTCCCGGCCGCAGCACCTGATTCAGCTGCCCGATTGCGGTGTGGATATCGGGCCATAGCGCGAGCGCCCTCTGTGTCGGCTCGACGCCCCGGGCCGCCTTGACGAACAGGACATCCTGGAACTGCTTGCGCAACCGATTGAGGGCGTTGCTGACCGCCGATTGTGTCAGTCCAAGCCGCTCGGAGGCCCGCGTCACGTGACGCTCGGTCATCACGGTGTCGAAAACGGTCAGAAGGTTCAGGTCCAGTCGCTCCGGGCCGCGGTCCAGGTCCATTCAAATCACCAATCCATCACCAAAAGTGATGACAATAATATAGATGGGTGCGTTGTTCAATGACGACACCTTCCGTAGCGTCCGCGCAAAGGAAAAACGGGAGTGATGCGTGGAGAAGGCGTTTGACGTCGCTATCGTCGGCTACGGCCCTGCCGGCGAAGTCCTGGCTTCGACGATCGGAGCTGCAGGCTTCAATGTTGTGGTGCTCGAACGATGGCCGAGCCCCTACCCCCTCCCTCGGCTGACCACGCTCGACGGGGAGTGCTGTCGCGTCGTTCAGGCGACCAGCGCGGACGCCGACAAAGGCTTCACCGAAAGCTGCGTCCAGGAGATGGCCCATTTTGTCGATGCGGTGGGCGACGCCCTGATGGTCGTGCGCTACCCCGGAAAGATCGGCGGCTGGCCGTCGCGCATGTCCGTATTCCAGCCGGATTTCGAACGCGGCATCGCGGACAAGGTCGACGGGATGCCGAACGTCGAGGTGTTGCGCGGCTGGGAGGTGTTCGGCATCGAGCAGGACGATGAGAGCGTCACGCTGACGGCCGCCCCGTTTGACGAAGCTTCGATGACGCGCGTAGACACGGACAGCCAAAAGTTTCGGGTCCAATATGTGATTGGCGCTGACGGCACGCGCAGCTTCGTGCGAGACGCCGCCGGGCTCACGATGCGGGATCTCGATCTCCACGAACGATGGCTGAACTTCGACGCCGAACTCAAGCGCCCGCTCCCGGAAAAGTTCGAGAGGCTTAACATCTACATGGATCCGGCGCGGCCGCACATGCACATGCCGATCGGCAAGCGCTACCTGCGCCTCGAATTCCGGGTGATGGAGAATGAGACCGACGAGGAGGTCACCAATCCCGATGTCGCCTGGGACTTTCTGACGCGCAAGCACGGGATCGGCCCCGATGACGTCTCGATCATGCGGCAGGTCGTCTACCATTATCACACGCGCATCGCCGATCAGTGGCGTGATCGCCGGATCTTCATCGCGGGCGACGCAGCCCACACAATGCCGCCCTATATGGGTCAGGGCGGATGTGCGGCGGTACGCGACGCGCGCAACCTCGGTTGGAAGCTCGTCGAGGTGCTGGCCAGGCGCAGCGACCCCGTCCTGCTCGACACATATCAGGAAGAGCGCAAGCCGCACGTCACCACCTTGGTGTTGGCCTCTGACATGCTCAGCCGGACCGTGAACATCGTCGATCCCGATGAGGCCGAGCGGCGGAACGTCGGAATGCGCAAGAATGCCGATCGCACGCCACCTGACCTTCCTTCCCTGGAAGCGGGCGTCCTGTTTCATCTTGCCGACGGCGTGCGGCACCCGCTCGCAGGGCGGATGACACCCCAGGGATTGCTGCGTCGTGACGGCCGGACGATGCGCGGCGACGATCTTCTTGGATCGGGCTTTCAGCTATGGTGCCGCACCGATCCCGATGCGCAACTGGGCGACGCCGAACGCGGCTGGCTTGAGGAGCATTCGGTCGGCATCGCGGTCTTCGAAGATCCGGAAAGCCGGCACGCGGTCGAAGACGTGGACGGCGTGTACACCGCCTTCCTGCGCGAGCACGGCGCCGATATCATTCTGGTGCGTCCGGACTTCTACGCCTTCGGCGGCGGAAGCGGCGATCAGGTCAATATGATCGTCCGCGATCTCGCCCGTCAGCTAATATCCGATTGCGCGGCCGCTCCGCGCGATTTGGCCGAACAGGCTTAGGACCCGCACATGACATATGCCGTTGGCGGCCTTCGTTCGCGACAGCCGTTCCGCATCGAGCGGATCGGGCACTTCGGGTATCACACGCCCGACCTGCCGGGGACGATCCGGTTCCTGACGGAGGATCTCGGCCTCCAGATCAGCGACGTCGATGACTTCACGAAGCGCGTCCCCGAACTGCCCAAGGAACATGCAACCGGCTATTTCATTCGCTGCGCGCACGATCATCATACGCTCGTGATCGGGAGTCAGATGCTGGTCGACATGCGCGAACCGGCGCGCAAGGGCGACCTGGTCAATCAACTGTCCTGGCAGGTGGGGAGCCTGAAGCAGGTCGTCGACGGGGTTGGCTTTCTTGACGAGAACGCCAAGCTGCGCCGGATCGGGCGTGATGCACCGGGCTCGAACTGGCACGCTTATGCTTACTGCCCGGACGGCTACGTCAACGAAATCTTCTACGGCATGGAGCAGATCGGCTGGGACGGCCGCAGCAAGCCGGCAACGATGTACAATCGAAGCTTCCACTCTTTGCCCCCGCTCCCGCAAATTCCCGAATATCAGGAAGCCGACGATGTGCTCGCCCGCGGCGACTCGCTCGAGGGCTATCGGTACCAGGAGGCGCGCGCGGCGGACTTTGACGTCGATGGCGTGCGAATGCCCCAGCCGTTCAAGCTGACGCGCCTCGCGCGCGTCGCGCTTTACGTGAAAGACCCCGAGGCGAGTCTCCGCTTCTACGTCGACGTTCTGGGTCTGACCGTCACCGAACGGCGCGATGTTCTCGGTGAGGCCTGCATCTTCCTTCGCGCCGGCAACGAGCATCATTCGCTTGCTCTGCTCCCGACGACGCTCAAGGAAAAGCTGGGCGTCGGCGCGGTTTGCAGCTTCGCGGTTGCATCCTATCAGCAGCTGCGGGACGCCCGGGCGCATCTGGTCGCGCGCGGCGTGCGCACGCTCGATCTTCCGGCGGAACTGTCTCCCGGCATCTCCTACGGTTTCTGGGTGCAAGGGCCGGACGCCGTCGCGGTCCAGATCGTTTACGGCACCGAGCGCCACGGCGTGGGCCCAAGCCTGCCAGCGTCGCACTGGCCCGATGTCATCGATCATGGCGGTGACGCCTGGCATGAGCCCGTTTTCATGGGACCGCTCGCCTGATGCCCTATATCGACGTACCCGACGCGCGACTGCGCTATGATGTGACCGGCGAGGGCCCCCTGCTGGTGTTTGTCCATGGCGCCGGCGCGAATGGCACCGTGTTCTTCCAGCAGGTGGCGCATTTCGCGCGCACGCATCGTGTATTGTGCATGGACATGCGCGGGTTCGGCGGGTCGTTATGTAATCCTGATACGTTTCACCCGCGCTGCTTTCCGGACGATCTGGCGCGTATCCTGGATATCGAGGCGGACGGTCCTGCGGCGGTCGTGTGTCAGTCGATGGGCGCCTGGGCCGGATTGCCGCTCGCCGTTCGGGAACCGGCGCGGTTTCGCGCGCTCGTCCTTTCGGGCTCACCGACGCCGGCTTATGGCCCTCATCATGCCGCGCTGACCAACGTCTCCAGAACCTTCAAACGGGCCGGCGACGGCGAGCGTGTCGATCCGACGCAATTGGGCTTCACCGAACACTTCGTCCGCGAGCGCCCCGACCTGCTCGCGCTTTACCAGATCCTCGCCCGGCAGAATCAGAAGGTCGACACCTCGCACATCACCGACCCCGAACTCCGGCTCCTGCCCGAACATTTCGAAGGATATGCGGTGCCGACCCTGGTGATGAGCGGCGTGCAGAACAAGCTGCTCGGTCCCGACACGCACAAGATCGCGGCAAGCTTCATTCCCGGCGCCGAAGTTTACACCTTCCTCGACAGCGGTCATTCCTCCTATTTCGAGGAACCCGATCATTATAACCGCGTGGTCGGCGAATTCCTCGCCCGGTTTGGCCACGCCGCCACCACCGATGCGGAGAAGACGGCATGCTGACCAGACGCAGCCTCAGCCTGGCGGACGCGCAGCTGCTTGCCGACGCGGCATGCGCTGCCGCCGGGGACCTGGGTAGAAAGTTTCCGATCTCGGTCGCGGTGGTGGATGCATCGACCTACCTCCAGGCGCTCGCACGGATGGACGGCGCGCCCTTGTTCAGCGCGCAGGGCGCTTTCGACAAGGCGCGAAGCTCGGCCGAGGGCGGCCATCCGACGACGTTTTTCGAAAAGCCGCTGAACGAAGGCCGTTTCTCCATGGTCAAGCTGCCGCACACGCCGATCGAAGGCGGCATTCCGGTACTGGTTGACGGCGAGTGCGTGGGCGCCGTTGGTGTCGCCGGCGCTCCGCCACATATCGACTCTCAGATCGCGCAGGCGGCCATCGACGTGTTTTTGCGGGAGGATAGTTCAAGATGAAGCTGCTCAGCTATCTTGATGCGGGCGAAGCGGCGTGGGGAATGCTCACCCAGGATGACCGGATCGTGGACCTGCGCTCGATCGCGCCCACACTGCGCGGCGCGCTTGCGGCGGGCGCGATCCCGTCCGAGGTGGATCCGAGCGCGGCAACCGTCGCTCTGGCCGATGTCGTGCTCCTCCCGGTAATTCCCGACCCGGAGAAGATTTTGTGCGTCGGCATCGCCTATCATGCCCACCGGATCGAAACCGGGCGCGAAGAAAGCGGCGCGCCGATCATCTTCACGCGCTTCGCCAACACGCAGGTCGGCCACGGACAGCCCCTGCTGCGTCCGCCGGAATCCGAGCAGCTCGATTATGAAGGCGAAATCACAGTCGTGATCGGCAAGGCCGGCCGCCGCATCAAGGCGGAGGCGGCGTGGGATCATGTCGCGGGCTACGCGCCTTATTGCGATGCGACGATCCGCGACTGGCAGCACATGACCAAGCAGTGGACGCCCGGCAAGAACTTCGTCGGCACCGGGGGCTTCGGGCCATATTTGACGACGCGCGACGAGATCGCCGACGGTGAAGTGCTCACTTTGGTGACGCGCCTCAACGGCGAGGAAGTGCAGCGGACCACATCGGATTTGCTGATCTACAGCATACCCGAACTGATCGCCTTCATCTCCACCTTCACCGAACTCGTGCCTGGCGACGTCATCGCCACCGGCACCCCCGGCGGCATCGGCGGCAAGCGCAACCCGCCACT
>DATMIP010000031.1:0-2928 GCA_035554515.1 Sphingomonas sp.
CGCGATTGGGACGGACCGGCCGATCATCGATGCCGCGCGCCGCCGCATGCAGATAGGATGCGAAACTTCCGAAATGCGCCTCCAGAAACTGGAGCGTCTGTGCCTTGAGGTCGGCCCCGGTTTCGATCCCCAGCCGCGCCATCTTTTCCGCGGTCTTGGGTCCGACGCCGTGGAAGCGTTTGACGGGGAGGCTTTCGACGAAGCGCGGGCCCTTGTCCGGCGTGATCACGCACAGCCCGTCCGGCTTGTTATGGTCCGAGGCGATCTTGGCGATGAACTTGTTGTACGACACGCCCGCCGAGGCGGTCAGCCCGATCTCGGCCTTGATCCGCGCGCGTATATCCTCGGCGATCGCGCGGGCCGACTCGGCCCCCGAGACGTCGAGATAAGCCTCATCCAGCGAAAGCGGCTCAATGAGCTCGGTATAGTCCGCGAAGATCGCCCGGATCTCGCGGCTGATCGCCGAATAGACGTCGAAGCGCGGCTTGACGAAAATCAGGTCGGGACAGCGCCGCCGCGCCGTGACCGACGCCATTGCCGATCGCACGCCGTAGACGCGCGCCTCGTAGCTGGCCGCCGCGACCACGCCCCGCTCGCGCGTACCGCCCACCGCGACCGGCTTTCCCCTCAGTTCAGGATTGTCGCGCTGCTCCACCGACGCGTAGAAGGCATCCATATCGATATGGATGATCTTGCGCACCGGCTGCTCGTCCGCCTCCATGGCAGCCACCATAGCCCATAAGAACAATAAGGGAACAAAATCAGCTCGAGAGGCGCTCCGGTACCGATTCGGCCTCCTCGATCAAGGTCCGCCGCTCCGCCATGGCTTCCCAAGGGAAGACGAACCATCTCTTGTCGTGCGCCCGATCGATCGTGCGCGAGCGATAATCGACCCGTGCTGCCGAGCGGAGATTGTCGATCAGCACGGCGACGCGCACGCGATCGAGCACGGCGCCATGATCGACCAACGATTTGCGCAGCGCTTCGATGGTGCGGCCACTATCGTTGATATCGTCCATGATCAGGATCGCCTGGCTTTCGCAGGTGCGGATAGCGAGCTTCGCCATCAACTCCTCCGCGAAGCTCGGCACGCCCGAGCTGTAATCGACGGACAATAAGGGGATGCCGGTTCGATGCGAGAGATAGGCGGCAGGTACGAGCCCGCCCCGCCCGATCCCGACGATAAAATCAGGCCGCCAGCCATCCTCCCGGAGCGCGGTGGCGACCGCCTGCACGTCACCGACGAATTCTGGATAGGGAACGAAGAAGAGTTCGGGAGCGGTCATGCGGCGAAGGCATCCACGGCCGCGAGATGGCGCGTTACCGCATCGTCGGGGAGAAAGGACCCCAGGAAGCTGTTGCGCGCCAGCGTGACGAGTTGATTTCGATCGAGATAGGGCGCCACCGCGCGGTAATTGTCCGCCACATAGCCGCCGAAATATGCGGGATCGTCCGAATTGATCGTTGCGCGCAGCCCGTTGCGGAGCATCGCGGGGATCGGATGCTTCGCAATATCCTTCACGACACATAGTTTCAGGTTGGACAGGGGGCAGACGGTCAGCGCCATGCCGCTGCGCGCCAGCCGCGTGACGAGCTCGGGCGATTCCATCGCGCGATTGCCGTGATCGAGCCTGTCGACATGAAGAATGTCGAGTGCCTCCAGCACATAATCCGGCGGCCCTTCCTCGCCGGCATGCGCGACCCGCTTCAATCCTTCGGCGCCGGCCGCGGCGAATACGCGCGCGAACTTTTGCGGCGGATGGCCGACCTCCGATGAATCCAGCCCCACCGCCGCGATCCGGTCGAGCCAGGGCTCGGCGGCCTGCAGCGTCGTGAACGCGGCCGATTCGTCGAGATGGCGCAAAAAGCACAGGATGAGCCTGGACGTGATGCCGAATCTTTCTTCCGCCGCCCGCATCCCCGCGATCAGCCCGTCGGCAGCTACCCGGAACGGCAGTCCGCGATCGGTGTGGGTCTGCGGATCGAAAAAAATCTCCGCATGAAGCACGCCGTCGGCGTGTGCGCGGCCGAAATAGGCCAGTGCCAGATCGTGGAAATCCTCCTCGGTGCGGAGCACGCCGGCACCTTCATAGTAAATATCGAGAAAGTCCTGGAGTTGCGTAAAGCTATAGGCCGCGCGAAGCTCGTCGACCGAAGCAAAAGGAATCTGGATGCGGTTACGCCGGGCGAAGGCGAACATCTGTTCTGGCTCGAGGCTCCCCTCAATGTGCAGGTGGAGTTCGGCCTTGGGCAGGCCCGTTATGAATGCGTCGAGCGCGGCAGGATCGGACATCGCTTACCTCGTCAGGGATCGCACACTGCCTAGCGCACGCGCGGCGGCCGCGTATAGGAGCGGCGCGCTCCTTCCAGCCGCTTTGCTGCTGATTGCGGCTAACAAATCGCCTCTGCCGCACGGCGAGCTGGTGCTCGACGCAGAAAATCCCGTTCTCATGGTCGAGCTGAACGGCATCCCGATGCGGTTGCGGGTGGATCTGGGCCGGTATGATTCGATCGAACTCAATCCCTATGCGGCCGCCAAATTGCCGGCCAGATGGGAGTCCGGCGCGACGATGCTTGTCGGGCGCGTTGAAATTCCCAGCCGCGTCGCGCCGGTGTCGGCCAAGGCGGCCGGGTTATCCTTTCCTTCGCAAGTCATCGATCACGGGCGCGAATGCTGCGTTGGCGTCGATGGCGCGATTGGACCCAATCTCCTGCCATTCGCCGTCGTGCGATGGCGCCGCGCCGGGGTTTTCGGGAATTTGCTAAGCACGGTCGCGATGCCGCTCGAAATGAGCGACGAAACTGGCCTCTCGGCGCCCGCGGGATCGGCAAAGAATGTCCGCATCCGCTTCACCCTGGATCAGCCGGTCACGACTGCGACAGCGTCTGCAGGGGCGATCCTTTCGGGGCTTTGGGCCGGGCGCTGGG
>DATMIP010000032.1:0-7800 GCA_035554515.1 Sphingomonas sp.
CGGACACATGAATGTCCGAAATCGGACATTCTGGCCAGCATCGTCTTCCCGCGAACGGCACGCTTGCGGGGCGAAGCCGCTGGCACGAACGCTGCATAGCGAGGTGCATGAGCGTCGTCCGCATCCAGTCCGAGCCGAAGCCGGCCCCGCTTGCCGGGGGCATGGATCGCGCGCTCGAAAAGAAACGCCTGCCGCGCTGGGCGGTTTATGCGTCGGGCGTCGCGATCCTGCTCGCGCTCGGCCTGCTCTGGCTGCTGGCGCCGCACGGCAGCCGCCAGACGGTGCCGAGCGATCGACTCACCATTTCCGAGGTGCGCAACGGCACGTTCGACGATTTCCTGCCGCTGCGTTCGCTCGTGACGCCCTTGCTCACCGTCTACCTCGACGCGGTCGAGGGCGGCCGGATCGACAAGATCCTCGTCGAGGACGGCGCGTTCGTGAGAAAGGGCCAGCCGCTCGCGGTCCTCACCAACGCCGACCTTCAGCTTTCCACCTTGCGTTCGCAGACCGACGTCGCGCAGCAGATCTACAATCTGCAGCTCACCGAGCTCAGCCGCGAACAGACGCGTTCGCAGAACAACCAAGCCGTCACCGCGGCCGAGAATGAATTTGCCAAGGCCAGGCGTCTCTACGATCTGCAGGCCCCGCTCGCGCAGCGCGGTTTTGTCGCGGGCAAGGTCTTCAACGACACGCGCGACGATCTGCTGGCCGCGCAACGCCGGCTTGCCGATGCGCGCGCGACGCAGGCGGCCGAAAGCCGGCTTCAGTCGAACCAGCTTTCGCAGATGCGCGCGACGGCCAACACGCTGCAGGGCGCGCTCAGCATCGCCCGCAACAATCTGGAGCAGCTCAACCTGCGCGCACCGGTCGACGGCCAGCTTTCGTCCTTTTCGATCCAGATCGGCCAGAGCATGAGCAAGGGCGAGCGCCTGGGCCAGATCGACAGCCCCGGTCGCAACAAGCTGCGCGCGCAGGTCGACGAATATTATCTCGGCCGCGTCCAGCTCGGGCAGAACGCCACGGTCGAATTTGCCGGCAAGACCTACACGCTGAAGGTCACGCGCATCTATCCGCAGGTGAAGAACGGTATTTTCGAGGCGGACCTCTGGTTCGTCGGTGACGAGCCGAAGAACATCCAACGCGGCCAGACGCTGCAGGCACGCCTGACCTTCGGCGATCCGACGCCCGCGCGACTGCTGCCCAACGGCGCCTTCTACAACGATACCGGCGGAAGCTGGGTGTTCGTAGTCGCGCCCGATGGCCGCCGCGCGGTCAAGCGCCAAGTCCGCCTCGGCCGCCGCAACAGCGATTTCATCGAGGTGCTCGACGGGCTGGAGCCCGGCGAGAAGGTAGTGACCTCGCCTTATACCGGTTTCGCCGACAAGGATCGGCTGGACATCACGAATTGAGTCAAGGGGACCAATCGATGCTGACGCTGCGCAATCTTTCCCGGGTGTACCGCACCGATACGGTCGAGACGACCGCGCTGGATTCGATCGACCTCGACATCATGGACGGCGAATTCGTCGCGGTCATGGGCCCGTCGGGCTGTGGCAAATCGACCTTGCTCAACATATTGGGCCTGCTCGATAGTCCGTCCTCCGGTTCCTACAAGTTCGGCGACAAGGAAGTCGCAGGGCTCAACGAGGCGAAGCTGAGCGACGTGCGCAAGCGCCACATCGGCTTCATCTTCCAGAGCTTCAACCTGGTCGACGAGCTTTCGGTGCGCGAGAATATCGAACTCGCGCTTCTCTATCACGGGATCGGCGCGGCCGAGCGTCGCGCGCGGGTCGATGCGGTGATGGACAAGGTCGGCGTCGCGCACCGCGCCGATCATCGCCCCAGCCAATTGTCGGGCGGCCAGCAGCAGCGCGTCGCGGTGGCGCGCGCGGTGGTCGCCAATCCCGACCTGATCCTGGCCGACGAGCCGACCGGCAATCTCGACACGCATCATGGCGAAGAGGTGATGCGCATGCTCCAGGCGCTCAACCGCGAAGGCACGACGGTGATCATGGTCACTCACTCGCCGAGCCACGCCGATTATGCCGGCCGCGTCGTCAACATGCTCGACGGGCAGGTCTTGGCCGAACGCAAGCGCGCGGCCTGACGCGAACAAGCTCCTCCGTGGTCAGCGGAGGGACACAGTTGAGGGCCTTCACGGGCCGCGTCCCTTCCGGCCTGCCGGGCGGCATCGCGGAGGCCCTCATCGAAAGCAAGAAGAGAGCAGGACCATGATCCGCAATTATCTCATCGTCGGTCTTCGGGCGCTCGCCAGGAACAAGACCTATGCCTTCATCAACATCGTCGGGCTGGCGCTCGGCCTCGCCGCCGCGGTGCTGATCCTGCTCTATGTCCGCTACGAGATGAGCTACGATGCGGCGTTGCCGGGGGCGGAACAGGCGTTCCAGCTCCAGGATTACTATAAGGCGGACAAGAAGGGCACCGAGGCGATGCCCATGCAGATGAGCCCCTTCGTCGCCGGCCGGGCGCTGGAGAAGGACTTCCCCCAGGTCGAGAAGCTCGTCTACATCAAGTCGGATAACCCCGTGATCCTGCAGGACGGCGTCGCCAAGAAAACGGACGATGTCCAAATCGTCGACGGCAATATCTTCGACATCCTCCAATTCCCCTTCGTTCACGGCAACCCGGCGCACGTGCTCGACGACAATAATTCGCTCGCGATCAGCCAGGGCGAGGCGCTCCGCCGCTTCGGTACGATCGACGTTATCGGCAAGACGCTCACGCTTGAGCTCAACCAGGGCAATGTCGACTATCGCATCACCGGCGTATTCAAGGACATTCCGAAGAACAGCCAGTTCGCTGCAAACGTGGTCGCCCGGGTCGATCCCCAGACCGAGTTCGGCCAGCTCGGCAATTTCCTGACGAACTGGGGCAGCCAGGGCGGCTGGTATTATGTGAAGCTGCGCAAGGGCGCGTCCGCCGACGAGATCAATGCGCAACTCCCCGCCTGGAAAAAGCGGAACATTCCGGACGACGTCACCAACGGCGAGCGCACCAATCAGGGGGATCTGCAGGATTTTGCCCTCGTCAACGTGCGCGACATCCATCTCGGCAAGGGGGAGCGCTTCGGCATCAAGCCGACCAACGATAAACGCACCGTGCTCACCTTCGGTCTGATCGCGCTGATGGTGCTAGGCATGGCATGCGTGAACTTCACCAACCTGGCGACCGCGCGTGCGTCACAGCGCGCCCGCGAGGTTGCGTTGCGCAAGGTATTGGGCGCGACACGCGGCCAGCTGATCGCGCAGTTCATCGGCGAATCCGTGCTGGTGGCGGCGATCGCGATGGTGATCGCGCTCGCCATGGTCGAGCTGTTGCTGCCCTCGTTCAATGCCTTCCTCGATGCGCAGATCACGCTCGGCTATTTCGGGCGGGGCACGGTGCTGCCTTATCTGCTCGGCCTGATCCTGCTGGTCGGTGCCGCAGGCGGCGCCTATCCCGCCTTCTATCTGTCGCGGTTCGAACCCGCGCGGGTGCTGCGCGCCAACAAATCGGCCGCCGGTGCGCAGGGATCGGGGGCGCTTCGCAACGTGCTCGTGATCGGCCAGTTCGCGGTTTCGATCGCGCTGATCATCTGCACGATCGTAATCTACGCGCAGACCATCTACGCGCGCACTGTCGATCAAGGCTATCAGCGCAATGGCCTATTCCAGGTCCGCAACCTGAATTCACAAGGCGTGGATAAGGTCACGTTGCGGCTGGTGGACCAGATTCGTCGCCTGCCCGGCGTGCAGGCGGCCGCTGCCACCGGTATCGCGATCCAGCCCAACAACAACAACATGACCGGTGTATTCCTGCCGGGAAGTACCTCGTCCGTCTCACTCGGCAACTACCCGGTGCAGGACGGCTTCTTCCGCGCGATGGGCATGAAGATGCTGGCCGGGCGCGATTTCGACGAAAACCGTCCCCGCGACGACGCGACCACGCCCTTCCCGATCGACAAGAATGCCGAGCGCGCCTTCGCTGCGCGTGGTGCCAACATCGTGATCAGCGAAAGCGGCGCGCGGCGACTTGGCTTCCGCACGCCGCAGGAGGCGATCGGCAAGAATATCATGGCCGGCCTCACGCTGCGTGAAATCGGGCTGGTCCCGACGACGATCATCGGGGTGGTGCAGGATGCGCGCTTCCGTTCGATGCATGATCCGCTGCAGCCGATCATGTTCCTGATGGCAAAGAACGGCTTCACGCATATCGATATCCGCTATGCGGGTATCGCGCCCAACCAGTTGCGCGACGAAGTTCAGGGCGTGTGGAATCGGCTGCTGCCGCAAGTGCCGTTCCAGGGCGATTTGGCCGACGACATATTGCGCGACGAATATAAGGCCGACACCGCGCGCGGACAGCTTTTCGCGGGCTTCGCCTTGCTGTCCGTGGTGGTAGGCTGCCTCGGGCTGTTCGGACTGGCGAGCTTCACCGCCGAGCGCCGCACCAAGGAGATCGGGATCCGCAAGGTGCTGGGCGCACGCACGCGCGATATCGTGCAATTGCTCGTGTGGCAGTTCAGCCGGCCGGTGCTGATCGCGAACATGATAGCCTGGCCGATCGCGTGGTGGGTGATGCGCGACTGGCTCAACGAGTTCGACGAGCGCGTCGGGCTGGGGCCGACGCCCTTCCTGCTCGCGGGCGGGCTGGCGCTCGGTATCGCGATCGCGACGATCGCAAGCCACGCCTTCCGCGTCGCGCGCGCCAATCCGATCCTGGCGTTGCGCTATGAGTAACGCCAGATGCGTCAGGCGCGAAGGCGGGCAGCTCGTGAGGCCGCGTCCGGCCTTTGCCTCCTGAGACCCAAGCTTTCGCCGGGGTGATGCAAAAGGGTGGGGCTTGCGCGCGGGACTCGAACCGGCCACCATCTCGCCAATGCAGCAGAGCGGCGGCATCGTCGAACCCGCCTGTCCGTCCTCGGAACGGATGGTCACCTTACCCGCGAGGCCCGAGCCGATAAGGCTCGCCGCCGATCAGACTGCGGTCGTGGTGATCGATATGCAGAATGCCTATGCCTCGCCTGGTGGCTATGTTGATCTGGCGGGATTCGATATTGCCGGCGCGGCAGGCACCATCGGCAAGATCGCGACCGTGTTGGAAACGGCGCGCGCGGCGGGCGTGCAGGTCATCTATCTGCAGAATGGCTGGGACCCGGACTATGTCGAGGCGGGCGGCCCCGGATCGCCCAATTTCCATAAGTCCAACGCGCTCAAGACGATGCGCGCTCGGCCCGAACTCAGTGGGAGTTTGCTCGCGCGCGGAGGCTGGGATTATGCGCTCGTCGACGCGCTGGCGCCCAAGCCCGGCGACATCCAATTGCACAAGACGCGCTACTCCGCCTTCTTCAATTCGCAGCTCGACCAGACTTTGCGCGCGCGCGGCATCCGCAACATCGTGTTCGTCGGTATCGCCACCAACGTTTGTGTCGAAAGCACTTTGCGCGACGGCTTCCACCTCGAATATTTCGGCGTGATGCTGGAGGATGCGACGCACCATCTCGGGCCCGATTTCACGCGCCAGGCGACGGTCTACAATGTCGAGAAATTCTTCGGTTGGGTCTCCGCCGTCGCCGATTTCTGCGGCGCCTTCGGCCAGATAGGAGAGTAAGATGCCGTTCGAGGCGATCAATCCGCCCCAATTTCCTAGCCCGATCGCGCCCTATTCGGCCGCCGCGAAGGCCGGCAACACGGTCTATGTCTCGGGCGTGCTCGCGCTCGGCGAGGGCGGGGCGGTGCTCCATGTCGGCGATGCCGCCGCGCAGACGCGCCATGTGCTGGAGGTGATCAAGACCACGCTGGAAGCAGCCGGCGCGACCATGGCCGACGTCGCGATGAACCACATCTTCCTCAAGGATCTCGCCGATTATGCCGCGTTCAATGCGGTCTATGCCGACTATTTCCCGGGCCCGAAGCCCGCGCGCTGCTGCATCAAGTGCGAGCTGGTGAAGCCGGATTGCCTCGTCGAGATCGCCTCCGTGGCGCATATCGGTGCCTGAGGCCGTCGGGCTCCATTACGAAGTGCACGGCCCCGAAGACGGGGAGCCGCTCATCCTCTCATCTGGCCTCGGCGGTTCGGCCGATTATTGGCAGTCCAATCTCGTGGCGTTCGCCGAACGTTTCCGGGTCATCCTTTACGATCATCGCGGCACCGGGCGCAGCGACCGCGCGCTGCCCGACACGCTCACGATCGAGGATATGGCCGCCGACGTCATCGCGCTGCTCGACGCGATCGGCGTAGATCGTGTCCATTTCGTCGGCCACGCGATCGGTGGCATGATCGGGATGGCGATGGCACTGGCCACGCGCACGCGGATGCGACGCCTGATGGTCGTCAATGGCTGGGCCAGGCTCGAACCGCATACCGGCCGCTGCTTCGATGCGCGGCTGCGCCTGCTCCACGCGGGCGGCCCGGCGGCCTATGCCGAGGCGCAGTCGATCTTCCTCTACCCGGCTGACTGGATCGCGATGCACGAGTCCGACGTCGCCGCCCAGGTCGAAGCCGGGGTCGCGCATTTCCCCGGCGTAGCGACGGTCGAGAAGAGGATCGCCGCGGCGCGCGCCTTCGACATACTCGATCGCGTCGGCGAGATCGCGACGCCCTTGCTCGCGGTCTGCGCCAACGATGATGTGCTGGTGCCCTCGATCGCCTCGTCGCGGATCGTCGACCGGCTCTCACCCTTCAACGGCGGGACCGAGGTGACGATGCGGTGGGGCGGCCATGCCTGCAACGTCACCGATCCCGACAGCTTCAACCCGTTCGCGCTCGCCTGGCTGGCGGGCGAACCGCTCACCGAGGAGTAGCCAATATGCAGGTCGGCGTGTTCGTGCCCATCAACAACAATGGCTGGCTGATCAGCGAGAATTCGCCGCAATATATGCCGAGCTTCGATCTCAATAAGGAGATCGCGTTGAAGGCCGAAAAATACGGCCTCGATTTCCTGCTTTCGATGATCAAACTGCGCGGTTTCGGTGGAAAGACCGAATTCTGGGAATATGGCCTCGAAAGCTTCACGTTGATGGCCGGGCTTGCCGCCGTCACGAACAAGATTAAGATCTACGCGACCTGCCCGACGCTCGTCATACCGCCGGCCTTCGCCGCGCGTATGTGCAACACGATCGATTCGATCAGCCATGGGCGGTTCGGGCTCAACCTCATTACCGGCTGGCAGCGGCCCGAATATAGCCAGATGGGCTTGTGGCCGGGCGACGAACATTTCCGCAACCGCTACGATATGCTCAGCGAATATGCGCATATCCTGCGCGAGCTGTGGGCGACCGGCGTGTCCGATTATAAGGGCACTTATTATCAGATGGACGATTGCCGCGTCCGCCCGATGCCGACCGGCGACATGAAGATCATCTGCGCGGGCTCGTCCGACGCGGGGCTCGCATTCTCGGCCCAATATGCCGATTATGCCTTCTGCCTCGGCAAGGGGGTCAATACGCCGAAGGCGTTCGCCTTCAACAATGAGCGGCTTGCGGTGGCGACTGCGAAAACCGGGCGCGACGTATCGGTGTTCGTGCTGGTGATGGTGATCGCCGCCGAGACCGATGCCGAAGCGATGGACAAATGGATACACTATCGCGAAGGCGTCGATCAGGCCGCGGTCGCCTGGCTGGGCGAGCAGGGGGCCGCCGACAAGACCAGCGATACGACCAATGTCCGCCAGCTCGCCGACAAGGAAAGCGCGGTCAATCTCAACATGGGTACTTTTGTCGGCAGTTATGCAACGATCGCAAAAATGCTGGACGAGATGGCGGAGGTGCCGAATACTGGCGGCGTGCTGCTGACGTTCGA
>DATMIP010000033.1:0-2261 GCA_035554515.1 Sphingomonas sp.
CGATTCGATGTGCCTGTTGGCCGACGACCGCCTGTTTACCGGAGACACTTTGCTGATCGGCGGCACCGGGCGGACCGATCTGCCGACGGGCGACCCCGACGCGCTCTATGACAGCCTGTTCCACCGTCTGCTCGTGCTCGATCCGGCGCTGACCATCTATCCGGCGCACGATTATAAGGGCCGAAGCTGTTCGACGCTCGGCGACGAGGCGGCGAACAATCCGCGCCTGCAGAAGCGCGACCGCGCCGAATTCGTGGCGATGATGCGCGAGCTCAACCTCGCTGCCCCAACCCACCTGACCGAGGCGCTCCGCACCAATATGAGCGGCGGCAAGACCGTCGCGCAATTGCTCGCCGAGGCCGCGGCGGTCATTCCCTTCCTGGGGATGGCCGAACTCGCTCGGCGGGTGGAAACGGGCGATATCGGCCTGACTTTGCTCGACGTGCGCGAACGCGACGCCTTCGATGCCGGTCATATTCCGGGCGCGATCCATTTGCCGCGCGGCCAGCTCGAGCTGCGCGTCGATGAGATGCTGCCCGATCCGACCGCGCGCATCCTCACCTGCTGCGAATATGGCCGCATCTCGACGCTCGCCGCAGCGACGCTCCGCACGCTCGGTTTCCGCCGCGCCGTGGCGCTCGACGGCGGCATGAAAGCATGGCGCGAGGCAGGGCTGCCAACGGTGCAAACCGATCGCGCTTGAGCCGATCGCACGTGGACTGCTAGCTGCCCGAATGCGTGCTATCCCTCCCGACTTCGAAGCCGCGACGGTTGCCGCGATCGACGCAAAGCTCGACGAGATCATGCGCGACGAGCGCGTCTCGATCCCACTCGCAATCGAGAGCGGCAGCCGCGCCTGGGGCTTCGCCTCGCGCGACAGCGATTATGATTGCCGCTTCCTGTATGTGCGGCGGGAGGTGGATTATCTTACCCCATGGCCGCTGCGCGACGTAATCGAAGTGCCACTGATGGACGATCTCGACATCAACGGCTGGGACCTGATCAAGGCGATCCCGCTGATCGTCAAAGGCAATGCGGTTGTGCTGGAATGGCTGCAATCGCCGGTTGGCTATGGAGTCGACCTAGCCTTTCGCGATGCTCTGCTGGCCTTCGCACGCGACCATGCCAGCCGCTGTTCGATCATCCGCCATCATTATCATCTCGGCGATCGACAGCGCCGGACCTATTTTACTCCGGGCACCGAAGTGCCGATCAAGAAGCTCTTCTATGTGTTGCGCCCAGCTGCGGCCTTGCGCTGGATGCGGGTCCATCCCGACCGTATTATCCCGCCGATGCACTTCCCGACACTGATGGCGGAATGCGATCCGCCGCGCGAGATCGCCCGCATTGTCGATGATCTGATCGCACGTAAGGCTGTCACACGTGAGCTAGGCGCGGCACCGGTGTGCGCGGAGGTCGACCGCTTCATCGACGCGGAGTTCGAAATCGCCGCCGCTAGCGGGCCGTCCCCGGTTGAAAAAGCGGACGCGCGCATCGTGGGCAACGCGCTGTTTGCTTCGCTGGTACGGCAATATTCACCCGAACCGAGCTGAAGCGGGCGCACCCTCGGTTGCAGCCTTGGTGTGTCGCTGCTAGCCGCGCCTGCATGTCCGTAGACACAAATACCGTCCGCAAGATCGCAAGTCTTGCCCGCATCGCCGTTTCCGACGGCGAGGTCGAGGCGATGACGGGCGAGCTCAACAATATCCTCGGCTGGGTCGAGCAGCTGGGTGAGGTCGATACCAATGGGGTTGAGCCGCTCGCCGCGGTGATACCCAACCAGTTGCGCCTCCGCGACGACGTCATCACCGACGGCGATATCCGCGACAAGGTCCTCGCCAATGCGCCGCAGGCCGAACACGGCTTCTTCGCCGTGCCGAAAGTGATCGAATGATCATCCCCGATCATCATTCGATCATCCCGGCGCAGGCCGGGATCGCAGGCGGCCGGGCGTGCCCTCGTGGGATGCCAGCCGTTGCTGGCATGACGGGAGGGTTGTGATGGCCGAACTCACCGACCTCGGCATCGCCGAAATCCGTGACGGCTTCCAGGCCGGCGATTTCACCGCGCGCGAAGTGGCGGAAGCGTTCAACACGAATGTCGCAATGGCGCGCGACCTCAACGCCTTCATCGTCGAGACTCCCGAACATGCGCTCGCCGCCGCCGACGCCGCCGATCAGGAGCGCAGCGAGGGATCGGTCCGCCCGCTGTCGGGCGTGCCGTTGGGCATCAAGGACCTGTTCTGCACCGAAGGCGTGCAG
>DATMIP010000034.1:0-4191 GCA_035554515.1 Sphingomonas sp.
CGGCCTGTCGTCGTCCGCCTTCCAATGACGGTGAAACCGATCTCGCCTTCCGGATGGTCCGATATTTGGACGGAAAGGCCGGCGCGCTGGAAGGAGGATTTCAGAAACTCCGCCGACCACCCGCTTTCCAGCCAGCCGAACTTGTGGATGCAATAGACCGACAGGGGATCGAGCCTTAGCCCCCAATGCGTCCACCAGTGGCTGTTGATAGGCTCTCCCGCCAGGACGATACGCCCCTCCGGCGCTAGGAGTCGCGCCATCCGCGCCAACAGGGTCCACGGGCGCAAAGCGTGGTGAAAGCATTCGTAAAATAGGATCATCGCGAAACGATCGTCGCTTTCGAACGTATCGAACTCGCCCTGCCGCGCCGCAATATTGAGGCCCAGCCGTTCCGCGCGGCGATTGACCAGATCGACGAAGTCCGGGTTCACATCCACCGCCGTAACGGCCAGACCGCAATAAGCAGCCACTTCGGAAGACAGGCCCCACCCGCAGCCCATGTCCAGGAACCGCCCACCGCGCGGCGGCGCACCAAAACGGATTGCGCGCGACAAACGCTCTATATGCTGCGCCAGACCGCCCGGTGAACCATGATCGTAGGGGTTGATCGCAGCAACGTGCGTGGCGACGTCGAACGTCGTGTGTTCGTTGCTCTGCTGATTGAACTCGCGGCCCGACATTTCGCGATAAAGGGCCAGCTGCTGACCGACATAATCCTCGCCAAAAGGATCGAGCGACTGATCGACGACAATGTCTGACCGATATTCCACGCCCGCCCAAAATTGCTCACAAGCCGGGCTTCCCGGGCCTCCAAGGCGGTCGCTCTCAGCGACGAATTTAGACAGGTCAATCGTTCGCAGGGTCATTTCGGAAACCTATGCAGACACCGTTCGTCGCGGGCTAAGCTCACCCCAGGCGTGGATTGCGCCAAACCTGCTCTCCATCGACATACGTCAGGACGTCACCATTTTGCTGCTGGCGGATGACGCACGGCAATTCATATTCGAGGATCCATCCGTGCCTTGAAAAAAGATCGATCATCTCGCCGTCGATCAGGCGCGCATGGGTGCCGATCACGATCCGCCGCAGGCACTGGTTGAGCCGATCAATCGCCGCGGTGAGCGCGGCCGTTTCGGCGCCCTGAATATCGCTATGTAGGATATCGACGACGTCGATGCCGTCGAGCAAGGTAATAAGCGAAACGCAGCGTACATCCTCGTAAGCGCCAAGGAAACCGGAGCGATCGACCGTTTCTTCATCGGCTGAGAAGGCTGCGTTCGCGCCATAATGCTCGGCCGGATTGGTAATCTTGGGGAATCGAGCAACGCCATCCTCGGCGCCAACGATCGCGTGGAGGATGGTGTGATCATCCGGATCGAGGCCATTGTCAGCGAAATGCTGTCGCGAAAACAAAATATGCTCATCTGACGCCTCAACGCCGATTAGCCGTAAGTCGGTGATTCCAAGCCGGTTCGCCGCCACGGCGCTGGCAACCAGCCAGGGAGCCCAACCTAGACCAAGCTCCACCGCAACAAATTGCCTCCTTGCTTCGATGACTGAGCGCAGTGTCGCGATCCACTCCTTGTTGCCGTGAATCCCTCCGCTGGTGCTATATGGTCCGCCCTCAAGCGATCCGGATTTGTGCGCATAAACACCGGGCAGGTGGCTAACGCGCGTACTGCTGCCGAGGAAATCGCGGAACATGCCTGGCGGAGGAGGGGTCGGGCAATAAGGGCGGAAGCGGCTGACGATTTCGTAATCGGCAAGCTCGGGCAGGCCATAGCCGCCGTGCAGCTCAAACTCGCGGCTGAACACGAAAATGCTTCGCAGCTCGCGAATGTTGGTAATCCGCCCGAGCTGGGCGGCTACCTGCTCGTCATTCGGTTCTTGAAGGAAGATGAGACGATAGGCCCAGATTACGCCCTCGCGCAGCTCGACCGGAAAGTTGCGCTTCACATTGCGGGGGCCGGTCTGATCGAATTTGGCGTGATATTCGGGCGAGCCCGTTAGCAACTCACGAATGTCGGCGGGACTCAAGACGAGTTTAGCCATGGCATCGACCGTTTTTTGGTCGGCGGGATCGCGGTCGAGGAAGAGGCGATGGCCCCATATCAAGCCTAGCTTACGATCAAGCAGCTGCATTCGACCTACCTCTATCCAGCGTTATGGGACAAGGCGATGATGCCTCTATACTCCGGGGTGGAGCGAGCGACGGGCTATAAGGAGCGATGCCGCCCGTCAATCGGCGGCGCAGGCCGCGACGAAAGGCAAGTCGGCAGCGCGATGAGCTTGGCTCACGAGAACAGCGAGCGTGTTGAGCAGATCATATACCCCGGATAAGGGACACCTCCCTTGGCAAAAATACCGAGAGGACGGCTGGAAAAGCATATGCTGGCGTTGAAGACCAAGAAATCCGCCGGCATTCGCGTCGAACCCCGGGTTTACCGCCTGCTGCAGCAGGGCGACGCGGCCCGTGATGCGGGGCGCTGGGCCGATGCGGTCGCGCATTACCGCGCCGCATTGGCACGCGCGCCGCGGCTTCCACACATCCAGCTCCAATTGGGCCATGCCCTCAAGGAAATCGACCGGCTGGTGGAAGCCGACGCTGCTTATGCCGAAGCGGCCAGATTGCGGCCGAACGATCATGAGCCGATGCTACATCGCGCCCATCTCGCCAAACGCATCGATCCGTCCGCGGCGGTCGCGCACTTTGCCGCCATCCTCCTGAGAGACGCCAATCACGGCGAGGCAACCAAGGAATTGAACGGCCTGCTCGGGCACATCGCGCCCATGTCGAAGGAGCAATTGCGCGTCCTGGCCGATTATGTGAGCCCGGACATCGCATCTTTTCGCTGCGACACGCCCTCATCTCAATCTTCCTTCGACCAAACCGATCCTTCGGCCCCCCGCCCGCTCGTATTCGATCTCACCGATCTCGTCGGTCATTTCCGCAGCCAGCGGCTTCCCAACGGCATCCAGCGCGTGCAGATAGAGGTGCTCGCCGCGCTGCTCGATCAGCACGAAGCGGAGGTGATTGCGGCCTGCTGTTTCGTCGCCGGGCGCGACGATTGGATGGAGGTGCCGCTCGCCCTGTGCCGCGATCTGATCCGTCTGGCCGGGGCCGGCGACGAGGTAACCGATCCCGAATGGCAGGCAGCGCGGGCGCGCCTGTTCCTACATCTGGCGCTGGCCGATCCTTATCTGCTGCCCTGGCGGGCGGCGCTGGTGAACCTGGGCGTCTCGTTCTGGGTCTATGATTATTACCGCTTCATTCGCAACGCGAAGGCGGAGCGGCAGATCCGCTACATTCCGCTCGTCTACGACATGATCCCCCTCGTCCGGCCCGCCTTTTGCGTGCGCGGTTGGATCCAGGATTTCACAATCTGGGTGGTCGGCCTGTTCCAGCATGCCGACGGTTTCCTCGCCATATCGGAAGCGGCCAAGCGCGACCTGCTGAAGGTCGCGGCCGAACTCGGCCACGACGTACCGGCGGATCGCGTCGAGGTGGTGCCGCTGGACGCGGACTTCCGCCGCATCGCCGCGCCGCTGCCCCCCGCCGCGCTCGCCAAATGGGACCTCGCGAAGGCAACCTTCACGTTGTTCGTCTCGACGATCGAGCCGCGCAAGAATCACGCATTGGCGTTCGATGCCTGGGCGGAGCTGTTGCGCCGCCATGGCCCAGGCAAGGTGCCGCGGCTGGTCTGTGTCGGGCGCGACGGCTGGATGAACGACGCGGTGTTCGACCGGCTCGATACGGACCCTCTCCTCGCCGCGCATGTCACTATCATCCATCAGGTGTCCGACGCCGAGCTGGCCCTGCTCTACCGCGCCAGCCGCTTCACGATCTTCCCCAGCCTGTACGAGGGCTGGGGCCTGCCGGTGACGGAATCGCTGTGCCACGGCCGCGTGGCCGTGATCGCGGACAATTCGTCGCTGCCCGAGGCGGGCGCCGGATTGGCCTTGATGTTCGCCAGCGGATCGCTGCCGGCCTTTGTCCGCGCCGTCGAAAAGGCGGCGTTTGACGATGCCTGGCGCAGCGCACAGGAAACGAAGATCGCGGCCGAATTCGCGCCGCGCTCGTGGGCGCAGATCACAGATCAGGTCGAGTCCGCACAGGCGCGTCTGCTCGGCGACAACTTGCCCGACGCGCTGCCGCCGCTCGCGGAACCGGGCCTTTACTATCCGGTGAGC
>DATMIP010000035.1:0-6474 GCA_035554515.1 Sphingomonas sp.
ATTGGTTGGACTCGGCATCCAATTCCTGACCGGCCGGCTCGCAGCCTTGCCGATTTCGAACCTGCGAACGCTCGCTGGTCTCCCTACAGAATCAACGATGGGACGGGACTTTTACCAGACAGTGTTGCGGCCCGCCTGGGAAATGCTCTCCGAGCATTTCGACACTCTCATGAAGAATGGCCATCTGAGGGAAGCCGACCCGTGGGTCGCTGCGATGCACTGGAAGGGGCTTCACGAAGGGGAGTTGCTGGAGAAGCGCCTGATCGGCGCAATTTCCCACCCCGACCCGAGAGAGGTAAAGCGCGTTGCGGCGCAGGCGGCCGATGCTTTTCTTCGCATCTACAGCGTCGAACCGGCCGAATCGCATGTCACCGATTAGCGGTTTGATCTGCTAACCGCCAAGGCACTCCGTCACCGCAGTCGGGACAATTCCTGCATGCTTCAGTGCCGAATCGACCACGGCGCGGCTCGCGGCGCTGGGGGGGGTCATCGGCAAGCGCAGCTCGGTCGGGAAACCAGGCCGGACCTTCCCCAGCGCATATTTCACCGGACCGGGCGAGGCATCGCTGAACAGGGCCGCGTGCAGCGGGAAGAGCCGGTCCTGCAGCGCCAGGGCATCCGCCCACCGGCCTTCCCGACACGCCGCCTGGAAATCGGCGCAAAGCCTGGGAGCGACATTGGCGGTGACCGAGATGCACCCCACCCCGCCCATCGCCATGAAGCCGAGCGCCATATCGTCATTGCCCGAGAGCTGAATGAAATCCTTGCCGCAAGCCGCGCGCTGGGCGGACACGCGGGCGGCGTTGCCGGTGGCGTCCTTCACGCCGATCACGGTTGGCAGCCTGGCGAGTTCCGCCATCGTTTCGACCGCAATGTCGACGATCGTGCGAGCGGGCACGTTGTAGAGGATGATCGGAAGATCGCAGCCGGCGGCGAGCGCGCGGAAATGCGCGAGTACGCCTTCCTGGTTGGGGCGGTTATAATAAGGCGGTACCAGCAGGGCGGCGTCGGCACCGGCGGCCCGGGCAGACTTCATGTGGCTGAGCGCGACGGCGGTGTCGTTCGAGCCGCAGCCGGCAATCACGGGCACGCGGCCGGCGGCCTGTTCGATACAGATGCGGACGACGCGATCATGTTCGTCGATCGTCATGGTCGCGCTTTCGCCGGTAGTGCCGCAGGGCACGAGCGCGGAGGAGCCATTTTCGATCTGCCAATCGACATGGGCACGAAAGGCGGCTTCGTCGATCGCGCCGTTTCGGATCGGCGTGACCAGGGCAGGAATTGACCCGGTGAACATGCTTACTCCCTTCACCTTCCGCGTCAGTGCGCCCATATATCAGGCCGATGAAGCCATTCGGTAACCCATGGCGTCGGGCGCCTGATAGGGACGCCCCGCCCCGCCTGTCCAGCGTCGCCCGCTTTGGCCCGGCCGCTTTGGTTTTGCTGTCGGTCGGCGCGGGGGCCGCAGCGCTGACGATCCAGACGACGCAGTCTACCTCCACCCAGCCCGAGGCGACGGCGAGCAGCAACCCCGGGATCCGACCGGCGCGGACCGATCCGCTGTGGCCGGCGATCGACGAATGGACGCGGCTGCGGGCGAATGACCGGCTGCCCTTCGCCGATTATGGCCGCTTCCTGATCGCGCATCGCGGATGGCCGGGCGAATCTGCGTTGCGGCGCGCGGCGGAACGGCAGATTGCGCCCGATCAGAGCGATCCGACGCTGGTCGTCCAGTTTTTCGACCTTTACCCACCGCTGAGCTCGACCGGCCGGGTGCGCTACGCCGAGGCGCTGGCAGCGCTTGGGCAGAGCGCCCGCGCGCGTAATGCGGCGGCGGCGGCGTGGACGATGAGTCCGCTTTCGGCCGACGACGAGGCGCTGCTGACCGGGCGTTTCGGGGGGCAGTTCACCCCGTTCGAGCAGGACCAGCGAATGGAGATCTTGCTGTGGGCTCGCGCGACCGGATCGGCCACGCGCCAACTGAACCTCGTGACGGCACAGCGGCGGCCAATCTACGCCGCGCGGCTCGCCTTCCAGACGCAGGCGCCCGATGCGGCCGAACAGGGCGCAGCGATCGGCCCCGATGCCGAGCATGATGCGGGCTTCATCATCGATCGCGCCCTGTGGCTGCGCAACACCCTGCGCGAGACGGAGGCGCGGGCCTATCTGTCGCAACCGGAAGTGCTGGCCGCACCGGCATTCGATCCGCAGACATATCTGACAACGTTGCTGAGCTTCGCCAGCGCGGCGGCGAAGGATAAGCAATGGAGCCTGGCCTACGGCATCGCGGCCAACCTGGACCATGCCTATCCGACCGGCACGGACATACGTACGCGCGATTTGAAGGAGCGCGATCCCTATACCAGCCTGGCGTGGCTGGCGGGAACGGCGGCGCTGAAGCAGCTCAACCGGCCGCGCGACGCGGAGGCGATGTTCCGCCGTTATTCGCTCGCCGCGCAAACGCCGGGTAGCCAGGCAAAGGGTGAATATTGGGCGGGTCGCGCGGCGCAGATTGCAGGCGATCCGACGGCCGCGACCACGCATTTTTCGGCGGCCGCGGCCAATGTCGATCAGTTTTACGGCCAGCTGGCGACCGAGCGACTGGGCCGTGCGATCGCGGTTCCAGCGGATCCTCCACCGATCGCGATCCCCACCGAGATTCGCGCGGCGTTCGCCCAGCACGAGGTGGTGCGCGCCGCCCGGCTGCTGGGCGAGCAGCGCGACTGGCAGAATCAGACGCAATTCATCCGCAAGATCGCGGCGGATTGCGAAAGCGACAGCGATCATGCGCTCGCTGCCGAACTCGCGCGTACGATCCTGCGTCCGGATCTGGGCGTGATCGTATCGCGCAACGCGCGCAAATCGGGCGCGCGCGACCCGATCCGCATCGGTTTTCCAACCGTAACGGTGCCCCCGGCATGGGCGAGTCACTGGACGATGATCCACGCGATCGCGCGCCAGGAAAGCCAGTTCGATCGCGAGGCGATGAGCCCCGTCGGCGCGCGCGGGCTGACGCAATTGATGCCCGCCACCGCGCGCGAGCAGGCGGGCAAGCTCGGCCTGCCGTGGGACCCATCGCGGCTGACCGAGGATATCGGCTATAATGTGATGATCGGTTCAAGCTTCTTCGATCGCATGCTCACCTATTATCAGGGCAATTATGTGCTGGCGGTGGCGAGCTACAATGCCGGGCCAGGCAATGTGAACAAGTTCATCCGCGCCAATGGCGATCCGCGGCTGCCGGGCGTGGACGTGATTGACTGGATCGAGGCGATCCCGCTGACCGAGACGCGCACCTATGTGCAAAAGGTGCTGGAAAATGCGGTGGTGTACGATTTGTTCAACCCGGCCCGCGCGCGGACCCCGGTGAAGGACCGTTTGTCCTTCTACCTTGGTAAGAAGGATGCGGGTTGAGAATAGCACTTATTACCGCGCCGTCATGCCAGCGAAGGCTGGGGTGACGGATTTGGTTGATGGCTGACGAGCAGCCTATCTCGCCGGCAGGCTATGCGGCGATGCGCGCGCGATATGAGGAGCTGTTCGCGCAGGAGCGGCCGAAGCTGGTCGAGACGATCAGCTGGGCGGCGGGGAATGGCGACCGATCCGAAAATGGTGACTACATCTATGGCCGCAAACGGCTGCGCGAGATCGATCGAGAGCTTTCGCATTTGTCTCGGCGGATGAAGGCGGTGAAGGTGGTGGATCCCGCCGCCCAGCAGGATCGCGCTCGCGCCTGGTTTGGGGCGACGGTGACAGTGATCGACGAAAGCGACAAGGAGCGCGCGGTGACTTTGATGGGCGAGGACGAGGCCGATGCCAGCGCCGGGCGGATCAGTTGGCGATCACCGTTCGCGCATGCGCTGCGCGGGGCGATGGTGGGCGACGTGCGCAGCGTCGAGCTGCCGGCGGGAACGCGCGACTATGAAATCGTGGCAATCGACTATCCCGCCTGAACCGGCCAAAGCGAGGCCGTCGCCATCGTGAGATCGGCGCGCTAAGAGCCGGACAGAGGATGTCGCCGATGAAGCTTGTTGTTACGCGTCCCTGGTACGCGGTCGCGATTGCCGCGCTTCTTGCCGTCACGGCGCAGGCAACAGTGCTCTCACTTGCCAAGCCGACCGTCCCCTGGCTGTTCGAGGGCAGTGACGTGCCGGTGAGCCCCGCCTGGCGCTTTGGCGTGTTGCCCAACGGGCTTCGCTATGCGGTGCGGCGGAACCGCTTCCCGACGGGCACTCTCGCCATTCGCGTGCGGATCGATGCTGGCGCGCTGATGGAGCGCGACGATGAGAAGGGCTATGCGCATTTCATCGAGCACATGACCTTTCGCGGCACGAAAAGCGTGCCCGACGGCGAGGGGATACGCACCTGGCAGCGGCTAGGCGCGCAATTCGGCTCGGATACGAACGCATTCACGTCGCTCACGCAGACGCTGTATCAGCTCGATCTGCCGAAGGCCGACGTCGCCTCGATGGACACGGCGCTGACCCTGCTGTCCGAAATGGTTTCGAGCGCGAATTTCGATCCTGCTCTGGTGGAGATCGAGCGCAAGGTGGTGACTGCGGAGCGCGAATTGCGCCAGCCTCCCCTCAACAAACGCATCCAGGACACCTACAACGCGATCGCGCTGGCCGGCACTCGGGCCGCCGCGGCCGACATAGCGGGCACCGATGCGACGCTCGGCGCGGCATCGACCGCGCGGCTGCGCGCCTTCTACGATCGCTGGTACCGGCCCGAGCGCGCGATCGTCGTCATCGTAGGCGATGCCGATGCGGCGCTACTGGAAGATCAGATCCGTCGTCATTTCGGAGCATGGAGCGGGCGCGGGCCTGCACCCGCCGAACCCGATTATGGCAAGCCGGCGCCGCCCAAGACGAACAGCGCGATCGTCGTCGATCCGCGCGCGCCCAACCAGCTTTCGCTGGTGTGGCCGGCGACGCATGACGATCGCCCCGAGACGCTCGCATCCGAGGCGACCGACTGGACGCGCGCCGTTGCGGGACAGGTGCTGTCAAAACGGATCAACCGCCGTGCGCGCGAAGGCGGGGCATTCCTTTCGGGCGGCGCCGGCTACGGCGAGCAGCGCCACGTCGGCGACGGATTGACGATCGCGCTTACCCCCAAGCAGGGCCAATGGCCGCAGGCGTTGAACGAGACCTATGCCATTCTGGCTGACGCGATCGCGACGCTGCCGAGCCAGGACGAGATCGACCAGGTGGTATCGACCATCGAAGCCGGGCTCCAATCCAATGCGGCGGGTGCCGCTACGATGCAATCAGGCCAACTCGCGGGCGCGCTCGTCAATGCCGCGAATGCGGGCGAGGTGGTGGTGGAGCCCGGACTGGCGTTCGACTTGTTCGAAGCGCAGCGCAAAGCGCTTACGCCCGAAAATGTCGGCGCCGCATTGCGCGCGATGATCCAGGGCGATCCACGCGCCATTCTGCTCAGCTCGCAATCGGTGGCGGGCGGCGACGCTGCCTTCGCTGCCGCGCTCACACAGGCGCGCGCCACCAAGGCCACGGCGCGCATCGCCGAAAAGCATGTCAGCCTCGACGATCTGGGAAGACCTGGCACGCCGGGCAAGATCGTGTCGATGACCACCATCCCCGATTTGGAAGTGACGAGGGTCAAGTTCGACAATGGCATCGAAGTAGATCTCAAGCGCACCGGGTTCGAGCAAGCGGGCGTGCTGGTGGTGGCGCTAGCCGGCAACGGGCTGACCGCGCTCGATCCAAAGGCGCCGTCCCTGACTTGGACGGCGCCCGCGATCGTGCAGGGCGGGGTCGGCCCGCTGGACATTAACGGGCTGGAGCGGGCGCTGGCAGGGCGACGGCTTGGGCTGTCATTCGGCCTGTCCGAGCGGGCCTTTACCTGGTCTGGTGCCACGACCGCCGTGCAGCTCACCGATCAGTTGCGCCTGCTCGACGCTGCGATCCGCGAACCGCGCTTCGACAGCAATGCCTTCCAGCGGGCGCGCGATAATTTCGTACAGAATTATGATTCGATGTTCGCGACGCCTTCGTCGGTGTTCGGCGTGTTCGGCAACCAGCCGCTACACAATGGCGACCAACGCTTTGCGGTGCCGACGCGCGAGTTGGCGGCCGCCACGACGCCCGAAGCCTATCGTACGTTCTGGCAGCCCTTGTTCGCCAGCGGGGCGCGCAAGGTTCTGATCATCGGAGATATCGACAGCGATGCCGCGATCGAGGCCGCCCGCCAGACCTTTGGCGCGGCGGTCACCAAGCCTGCTACGAAAATCTCTGGGTCGAACCTCGCCGTCCGGCCACCGACGCGGCAGGCGGCGCCGATCATCTTCACCCATCGCGGCGACCCGAACCAGATGATCGACGCGACCGCATGGGCGACGACCGGCGTGCTCAAGGACCTGCGGCAGGCACGCGCGCTCAACGTGGCGTCGCAGATCATCCAGACGCGCCTGTTCGACCGCTTCCGCGAGAGCGAAGGGGGCACCTACTC
>DATMIP010000036.1:0-3519 GCA_035554515.1 Sphingomonas sp.
GAAGACCGGCCGCACATGGTCGGCCACAATCTGCGCGCCTATATCGAGGATCTGGAGAAGAAGATGCGCGCGGCGGCGGCCGATCTCGAATTTGAAGAGGCCGGGCGCCTGCGCGACGAGATCCGCAAGCTGGAAGCCGACGAACTCGGCCTGCCGAGTGAGGAGCATCGCGCCCCCGTGCGGGGCAATTCGACACTCGGCAAGCCGGGGACGCGCCAGACGCGCTACGGCAAGGCGAGGCAGGTGCGGGCGGATCGGCGCGGGGGGCGGTAAATTCCGTCGCGCCGACGGAGGGCGGGGTTGCTGGAGGGCTATAACGACCTCGCCCCAAGAACGCAGCGGCCCCGGCCTCCGCCGGGGTGACGGAACAGGGCGCCGCTTGGGATGTCGGCCGATCCGCCTAGCGCGGACCGCCGATCCCGGCCGCAAGACCAGCCTTGAGCGCGGTCCGCATGGCTGCGAATACGCTTTCCCAATCGCCCGGCGAGTGCTGACGAAACAGGCGCATCGACGGGTACCAGGGCGAGCTTGTCCGATCCTCGAGCCAGCGCCAGTCCGCCGGTCGCGCGGTTGCGAGCCAAATCGGTGCCCCCATTGCGCCGGCGAGATGCGCCACGCTGGTGTCGGCGCTGACGATCAGATCGCAGCAGGCGATGACGGCGGCGGTATCGACGAAGGCGTCGAGCCCGGCATCGAAATCCTCGCCAGGCGTTTCCACGAGCCCCGATTGAAGCCCGGCAAGCTGATCGACGCGGATCGCAAGTACCGAGGGCCGGGCCCGCCCTAACGGATGCTCAGGCGAATGCCAAAGTCTCGCTGTTCAGGCGCAGCCTTGCCGGAAGTGAGGAGACGATATCGCCATCGCCCTGCAGGGGGACGTTTGCGGCGCCGGCTATGTCGATTTCGGTGCAGGCGAAGCGGATCAGATTTGGGTGGTCGGCCCCGCCCCGCCCACGGGCGAGTGCCCAGATGAAGCGGAGATAGTCGGTGCGGGTCGCGCGGGTGAGCGCGACGACGTGGAGGAGGGGCTGATCGACGGCGGCTTGCGGGGCAAAGCTCCATGGACCCGCGAAGAAGCGCCCCTTGGCGATATAGACGGCTTCGCATGCGACGACGCGCTCGCCGGCGGTGACCTGGAGTTGCGGACGCGACCAGCGGATGAGTACGGCCAGAAAAGCAACGACATAAGCAGCGCGGCCGATCACGCGCTTCAGGCGTGGAGAAAGGCGGGCGACGGCATAGCTGTCCGGTCCGACACTCGCGACGCCGGCCAGCGGGACATCGCCGATCATCGCAAAATAGTGACGGCGCGGCGCGGTGCCCGAAAGTGCGCGCGCGACAAACGCTTTTGGCTCGCGTGGATAGCGGCGTTCGCGGGCGACGAGATTGACCGTGCCGCTGGGATAGATGCTCATCGTCAACGCCCGGGTCGCGCGGGCGGCGGCGGTTGCGACGTGGCGGAGGGTTCCGTCGCCGCCGACAACGCAGACATGATCGGCATCGGGATCGATCGTGAGCTCATCCGCGCCGCAGTCGGTGACGATCACGCGGGCGCCCGCGGCCACGAAAGCGTCGTGCAATGCCCGCGTACGCCCGCGCGACCAGGATCCGGCGGTGTCGTTCACGAACAGCTGGACGGTGCGCGGCGCCATTGCGTGCGATTGGACCGGCACGGTTACGACTATAATATCGAGTGCACCTTTTCCGGCGACCGGCCAAGGACAACGCCCTTTTCGGTTTCGACAAGCGGGCGTTCGATCAGGATCGGATCGGCGATCATCGCGTCGAGGATCGCATCGTCGGACGCGTCCCTGAGGGCCTTCGCGCCGGGCTCGGCCATGCGCAGGCCGTCACGCGGGGACATGCCGGCCCGCGCATAGAGCGAAGCCAGCTTGTCGCGAGTGGGTGGCGTCTTGAGATATTCGACGATCGTCACGTCGGCGCCGGCCGCTTCCAGCAAAGCCAGCGTCCCGCGCGACTTGGAGCAGCGCGGATTGTGCCAGATCGTGGCCTTCATGCTTTGTCCGCTTCGTCCTGCTTCGCCAGCCACTGTTCGAGCCACTTGATCGTGTAATTGCCCGTCTGGAAATCGGGATCGTCGAGCAGCGCACGATGAAGCGGGATCGTGGTCTTGACGCCGTCGATCACGAATTCCTCGAGCGCGCGCCGCAGACGGCGAAGCGCGCCGTTGCGGGTGGTGCCGTAGACGATCAGCTTGGCGATCATCGAATCATAATAAGGCGGGATGCGGTAGCCGGCGTACAATGCGCTATCGACCCGGACGTTCATGCCGCCCGGCGCATGATATTGGGTGACGTTGCCGGGGGACGGCGCGAAGGTCCGTGGATCCTCGGCATTGATGCGGCATTCGATCGCATGACCGCGAAATTGCACATCCTCCTGGCGCAGGGTCAGCGGATGCCCCTCGGCGATGCGGATCTGCTCGCGGACGAGATCGAGACCGGTGATCGCCTCGGTCACCGGATGTTCGACCTGGAGGCGGGTATTCATCTCGATGAAATAGAATTTGCCGTCTTCGTAGAGGAATTCGATCGTGCCCGCGCCGCGATAGCCCATATCGGCCATCGCCTTTGAAACCACGCCGCCCATTTCCGTCCGCTGCTCGCTCGAGATGACGGGGGAAGGGGCCTCCTCCAGCACCTTCTGGTGGCGCCGCTGGAGCGAGCAGTCGCGCTCGCCGAGGTGGATGGCATTACCCTTGCCGTCGCCGAATATCTGGAATTCGATATGGCGCGGGTCGCCGAGATATTTCTCCATATAGACGGTTGCATCGCCGAACGCCGCCGCCGCCTCGCTGCCTGCCTGCTCGATCAGCGTTTCCAGCTGATCTTCGGATGGCACCACCTTCATCCCGCGCCCGCCGCCGCCCGACGCCGCCTTGATCAGGACAGGATAACCGATCTCCCGCGCGATCTTCCTGGCTTCGGCCACATCGGACACGGGGCCGTCCGAGCCCGGAACGAGCGGCAGGCCAAGCCTGGCCGCGGTAAGCTTCGCCTCGATCTTGTCGCCCATCGTGCGGATATGTTCGGGCTTGGGACCGATCCAGATGATGTCGTGCGTCTCGACGATTTCGGCGAAGCGCGCATTTTCGGACAGGAATCCATAGCCGGGGTGGATCGCGTCGGCGCCCGAAATCTCGGCGGCCGAGATGATGTTCGGGATGTTGAGATAGGATTCGGTGGCCGACGGCGGACCTATGCAGATCGCTTCATCGGCGAGGCGCACGTGCATGGCGTCGGCATCCGCCGTCGAATGCGCGGCCACGGTGCGGATGCCCATCTCATGGCATGCGCGATGGATACGCAGCGCGATCTCGCCGCGATTGGCGATCAGGACTTTCTCGATCTTGGCCATCTTCGTTCCTACAGCGCGATCATTTCATGGCCGACGTCATTACGAGCGTAGCGAAGCAATCCAGCAGGTTGGCGCTGGATTGCCTCGTCGCTATGCGCCTCCCAAAGACGAAACCAGACTCAGATGTGATACGACACAATC
>DATMIP010000037.1:0-6614 GCA_035554515.1 Sphingomonas sp.
CATCAACCTGCTGATCGACGACGCCACGCTCGCCGAGCGGCGGGCGGCGATGGAGGATCGCGGCGACAAAGCGTGGAAGCCCTTTGGCCGCAAGCGCAAGGTTTCCAAAGCGCTCCAGGCCTATGCCCTGTTCGCGGGAAACGCATCGCGCGGCGCGGTGCGGGTTCTGCCCGACTAACCCCGTCACCCATCAGGGCGAAAGAAAAACGTCCCCGGCGCGGACCGTTTCGATCCGCCCGTCGGCGCGACGGAGCAACAATGCGCCGTCATGGTCGATGCCTTCGAACAATCCTTCGGCATCCCCGGTCCTGATCACGCTGCCCACGGGATGCGCGCGGAGCAGCCACCGGCCGCGAATCGGGGCCAGCCCCTCCCCGCGCCAGCGGCCGAGCCATCGCGCGAACGTATCGGCAAGATCGGCGAGAAAGGCGGCAGGATCGGGAGCGCCCGCCCCGAGCTCGGCGAGGCTCACCGTCGGTCGATCGAGATTGGCAGGGCTATGCGCCAGGTTGACCCCGAACCCGATCACCACAGCATCGGCCGAACGTTCGAGCAGGATGCCCGCCAGCTTGGCCGGCCCGGCCATGAGGTCATTCGGCCATTTGATCTGGATCTTGCCCGAATCGGCATAAGCCGAAGCGACCTCTTCGAGCGCCACCGCCGCGACCAAGGCGAGCGTAGCCGCGTCAGGCTCCCCGGGATGGAGCCGCACGATCGTACTGGCATGGAGGTTACCCGCGGGTGACTGCCAGGTCCTTCCCATCCTGCCACGCCCGCCATTCTGCCGATCGGCGCGCAGCCAGAGCCCCTCGGGGGCGCCATCGCGCGCGGCGGCAAGCAGGTCGGCGTTGGTCGAGCCCGTCTCCGCGATGGAACGGATCGTCGGCTTCAGAACAATGCCTTGGCGGCGGCCATCGCCGCGCCCGTGAGAAACGGAATCGCGAGATAGCCCAGCGGCGAGACCGCGATCGCGGTCAAGGTGATCAGCCCCCCCTCGACCGCACTGTCGCGCGGCGCGAAGGCCGGTGCGGGCTCATCAAAATACATCGTTTTGACGATCTTCAGATAATAATAAGCGCCGATCACCGAAGCCGCGATGCCGAACGCAGCCAACGGCCACCAGCCGATATTCACCAGCGCCTGGAACACCACCACCTTCGGCCAGAAGCCGAGCAAGGGCGGGATGCCCGCGAGACTGAACATGAAGATCGCCAGCGCGGCCGCCAGCGCCGGACGAGTGCGCGACAGGCCCGACAGGGAGGCGATGCTCTCGATCGGATTGCCCTCAGCATCGCGCATCTGGAGCACGCACAGGAAGCTGCCGAGCGTCATGACGATATAGACCGCCATGTAAAACAGCACCGACGCCGCGCCCGCCTGGTCGCCCGGCACGAGCCCCAGCACCACGAAGCCGACATTGTTGATCGACGAATAAGCCAGCAGCCGCTTGATGTTCGTCTGCACAATTGCGGCGAGCGCACCCCACACGATCGAAGCGATACCGACCACCGAGATGATCTGGCGCCACGCCTCCATCGCGGGTCCGAGCGCCTCGATCGCGACGCGCACGAGCAATGCCACTGCCGCGACCTTGGGCGCGGAGGCGAAGAAGGCAGTGACCGGCGTCGGCGCGCCTTCATAGACGTCGGGCGTCCACATGTGGAACGGCACGATCGATGCCTTGAAGAACAGGCCTGACAGCAGGAAGATCAGTCCCATCAGACGGCCAACCTGGATGTCGTGGGGCGCGGGCGCGCGGAACACCTCCGCTATGCCGTCGAAACCGGTCGTCCCGGTGAAGCCGTAGAGCAATGAGACGCCGTAAAGCAGGATGCCCGAGGCGAGCGCGCCGAGAATGAAATATTTAAGCCCCGCCTCCGCCGAACGCTGGTCGCGGCGCATGAAGCTCGCCAGCACATAAGCCGCGAGGCTCTGCAGTTCGAGCCCGACATATAAGGTGAGCAGGTCGGCCGCCGAAACCATCATTCCCATGCCCGCGCTCGAAAGCAGTATCAGGATCGGATATTCGGCGCGCAATTTGCCGCCGCGGGCAAACCAGTTGGGCGCGATGATGATCGAGACTGCGGCGCCGATATAGATCAGCACCTTCGCAAATGCCCCGAAGCTGTCGGCGCGGTACAGCCCATCAAAGGCATCACCCCCATGACCGGCGGGTCCTATCAGCGACAGGCCGGCGGCAAGCAGCAGGACAACCGATGCCCAGCCAATTCCGCGCGTGGCCTCATCGCCTTTCCAGGCGGCAACGAGCAGCAGCAGCATCGCGCCGATCGACAGGATCAGCTCGGGCAACGTGTCGAGCAGGAAGCCGGAGCTCATCGATGCGTCTCCGCTGCGGCCGCGACCACGACCGGCTTGCCGATAGTCAGTTTGCCATCGCCGCCGTGCCAGGCGGGATCCACCCGCGCCAGCACCACGCCGACATCCTTGCGCATCGGCGCCATGAAACTCTCGGGATAGACGCCCATCCACAGCACGACGAGCGCGATCGGCACGAGCAGCAGCAGTTCACGTGCCGACAGATCGGTCATCGCGGCCACGTCCGGCTTGTCGAGCGGGCCCTGGGCAACGCGGCGATAGAGATAGAGCATATAGGCCGCGCCGAGCACGATGCCGGTCGTCGCGACAAACGCCGCCCAGCTTGAAGCTCCGTAAATCCCCATCATCGCCAGAAATTCGCCGACAAAGCCCGACGTGCCCGGCAGGCCGACCGACGCCATTGTGAACAGCATGAACAGCAAGGCATAATAAGGCATGTTGTTGGAGACGCCGCCATAGCGCGAGATTTCGCGCGTATGCAGGCGGTCATAGACCACGCCGACACACAGGAAGAGCGCCCCTGATACCAGGCCGTGGCTCAGCATCACCAGCAGTGATCCTTCGAGCCCCTGCCGGTTGAAGGCGAACAGGCCGAAGGTAACGAACGCCATATGCGCAACGGATGAATAAGCGATCAGCTTCTTCATATCCTGCTGCACCAGCGCCACCAGGGACGTGTAGACGATGGCGATGCCGGAGAGCGTCGCGATCAGCCAGAAAAGCTGCGCGCTCGCGACCGGAAACATCGGCAGCGAGAAGCGGATGAAACCGTAGCCGCCCATCTTGAGCAGCACCCCGGCGAGGATGACCGAACCGGCAGTCGGCGCCTGGACGTGCGCGTCGGGCAGCCAGGTGTGGACCGGCCACATCGGCATCTTGACCGCGAACGAGGCAAAGAAAGCGAGGAACAGCCAGGTCTGGGCATGGGTCGGGAAATCGGTGTTCATCAGCACCGGGATGCTGGTGGAATGCGCATAATTCGCCATCCACAGCATCGCGATCAGCATCAGCACCGATCCGAGCAAGGTGTAGAGGAAGAATTTGTACGAGGCGTAGATGCGGTCCTGGCCGCCCCAGATGCCGATGATCAGGTACATCGGGATCAAGCCAGCCACGAAGAAGATGTAGAACAGGAACAGGTCCTGCGCCGCGAACACCCCGAGCATCAGCGCCTCGGTCAGCAGCAGCGCCGCCATATATTCGGGCACGCGTTTCTGGATCGATTCCCAGCTGGCGAGAATGCAGATCGGCATCAGGAATACCGACAATTCGATCAGCATCAGCGCGATGCCGTCGATGCCAAGCGACCAGCCGAAGCTTCCGAACAGCGGCACGCTCTCGGTGAACTGCCACTGCGCGCCGCCAGTCTGGTAGGTCGCCCACAACAGGACGCCAATCGCGAAATCGGCCAGGGTCGCGCCCAGCGCGATCCAGCGCGCTGTCTTGGCGTCGGCGAACAGGCACGCGATCGCCCCGAATATCGGGAGGCCAATCAACAGGGTGAGGATGGGGAAGCCGTTCATATTACACCGTCGCCCCGGCACGGGTCCCACCAAAGTAGTACTTTGGTGGGTGCCCGCAGGCCGGGGCCGTTGCTGATACGCGCGCGCTCAAGTCTCCAGCGGCCCCGGCCTCCGCCGGGGCGACGATCTGAGGCGCGTTCATGCTGCCATCGCCCATGTCGCGGCGGCGGCCAGGCCGAGCAGCATCACCAAAGCATAGGTATAGACATAGCCCGATTGCAGCCGACGGCTGACCGCCGCGCCCGCCTGCACGACCCACGCCGCGCCGTCGGGGCCGAAGCGATCGATCGTTTTCTGATCGCCACGCACCCAGAAAAAGCGGCCAAGCGCGAAGGCCGGGCGGACGAAGATGAGATCATACAATTCGTCGAAATACCATTTGTTGAGCAGGAAGGCGTAGAGCCCGCGAAAGGTGGCGGTGAAGCGCGCCGGCGCGGTGCGATCGACCATGTAGGCGTAATAAGCGATCGCGGCGCCGACGATCATCGCGATCGTCGCCGACAGCTTGACCAGCTCGGGAACATGCTCGCGCGCTTCGAACAGCTCGTGGCTGTACCACAGGCTGCCGCGCCAGAAGGCGCTCGCACCTTCGTTGATAAACGGCGTCGCAAAAAACCAGCCGGCAAAAATCGCGCCCAGGCTCAGCACCGCCAGCGGTACCAGCATCGTCCAAGGGCTTTCGTGCGGATGATATCCGGCGGTTCCATGAGCCACATCCTCCGCACCGGGCGAATGGGCATGCGGCTCGACGCCCGCTCCTTCGTCGGGCGCGTCATGATGCGCATGGTGATCATGCCAATGCGCGTCGTGCATTGCGTGCTGGATATGCTCGGACGCGGCCCAGCGCGGCTCGCCGAAGAAGGTCAGGAATATCAGCCGCCACGAATAGAAGCTGGTCAGCAAAGCCGCGGTAACGCCGACGAAATAAGCGATGCCGCCGGCGGTCGTACCGCGCGCATAGGCCGCCTCGATGATCGCGTCCTTCGAATAGAAGCCGGCGAATCCGAACACCTCCGCAACCCCCACGCCGGTGATCGCGAGCGTGCCCGCCAGCATCGCCCAGAAGGTGATCGGGATATGCTTACGCAGGCCGCCATAGAAGCGCATGTCCTGCTCGTGGTGCATCGCATGGATGACCGAGCCCGCGCCAAGGAACAGCAAGGCCTTGAAGAAAGCGTGCGTAAAGAGGTGGAACATCGCCCCGCCGAACGCGCCCACGCCGGCGGCGAAGAACATATAGCCGAGCTGCGAGCAGGTCGAATAAGCGATCACGCGCTTGATGTCGGTCTGGGTGGTGCCGACCGTCGCCGCGAACAAGGCGGTCGCCGCGCCGACATAGGTCACCACCGTCAGCGCGGTCTGGCTGGTTTCGAACATCGGCGACAGGCGGCACACCATGAACACGCCCGCGGTCACCATCGTCGCGGCGTGGATCAAAGCCGAGACCGGGGTCGGACCTTCCATCGCGTCGGGCAGCCAGGTGTGGAGACCGAGCTGCGCCGACTTCCCCATCGCGCCGACGAACAGCAGCAGGCACAGCAAGGTCATCGTGTCGACGCGCATGCCGAGGAAGCCGATCGTGCTGCCTGCCATGCCCGGTGCGGCAGCCAAAATGGCCGGAATCGAGACCGTGCCGAACACGAGGAAGGTGCCGAAAATGCCGAGGCTGAAGCCGAAATCGCCGACGCGGTTGACCACGAACGCCTTGATCGCGGCGGCCTGCGCCGACGGCTTTTCGTACCAGAAGCCGATCAGCAAGTAGGAAGCGAGGCCGACGCCTTCCCAACCGAAGAACATCTGGATCAGGCTGTCCGCCGTCACGAGCATCAGCATCGCGAAGGTGAAGAGCGACAAATAAGCGAAGAAGCGCGGCTGCGACGGATCCTCCGCCATATAGCCCCAGCTATAGAGGTGGACGAGGCTCGACACGGTCGTCACCACCACCAGCATCACCGCGGTCAGCGCATCGACGCGCAGCGCCCAGTCGACCTGCAGGCCGCCCGAGTTGATGAAGCTCAGCACCTTCACCACGTGGGCTACGCTGGTGCCGTTCAGGAAGCCGATGAAGATCGGCCACGCGAGCGCGCAGGACGCGAACAGGGCCAGAGTCGTGATCGACTTGGCAACAATGTTGCCGAGCGCGCGATTGCCCAGCCCCGCGACGATCGCGGCGAGCAAGGGGAGGAAGACGAGCGCGGTGATCATCAAGCCACCGTCACCCCAGCGAGGGCTGGGGTCTCATGGGGCAAAGGTGCCATTTCGTCTCCTGAGAACCCAGCCTCCGCCTGGGCGACGATTGGTGACACGCGCATCAGCCTTTCATCCGGTTGACGTCGTCGACCGAGATCGTGCCCCGGCCGCGGAAATAGATAACGAGGATGGCAAGCCCGATCGCGGCCTCCCCTGCCGCCACCGTCAGCACGAACATCGCGAACACCTGCCCCACCAGATCGTGGAGATAGGCCGAGAAAGCGACGAGGTTGAGGTTCACGCTGAGCAGGATGAGCTCGATCGCCATCAGGATGATGATGATGTTCTTGCGATTGAGGAAGATGCCGAACACGCCCGTCACGAACAGGATCGCCGAGACAGCGAGATAATGGGTCAAACCAATCACAGCTCGACCCCCTGCCCGACTGGCGGCTGCGTATTGCGGGTCGCGTCTTCAGGACGGCGCATATTCTGGCGCGCGATATTCTGCGTGCGAACGTCGCCGCGCTTGCGGTGGGTCAGCACGATCGCCCCGATCAAGGC
>DATMIP010000038.1:0-9607 GCA_035554515.1 Sphingomonas sp.
GAGCAGCCGTCGCGCGAGATCGCCGGTGGCGCCGAAGATGACGAGCGTGGCGGGCGGTGCGGGCTTGAGCTTGGCCACCATCTAGACCCTCACTTTCAGGAGGGCCAGGTCGGACATGCCCCCGGCATGTCCTAAACGGCGCGGGGCGCTGTTTACCTGGTGCTGGGTTGGGGTGGGGCCTCTCCTTTTGGCAGCTCGCTCGGGGATAGGCCCCACCCCCAGCCTCTCCCCTGAAGGTGAGGGGAGAAGTAACGAGGCCCTCATTGGGGGATCTCGACATGCCCGCCAAAGCCGTACCGCATCGCCGACAGCACCTGGTCGCCAAAAGTATGATCGACCCGGCTGCGATAGCGCGCGAACAAGGCGGTGGTGAGCACGTTGGCGGGCACCGCTTCCTCCATCGCCGCTTCGACCGTCCAATGGCCCTCGCCCGAATCGGCGACGCGGCCCGAAAATTGCGCAAGCATCGGATCCTTGGCGAGCGCGATGGCGGTAAGATCGAGCAACCAGGACGAGATCACCGATCCGCGCCGCCACACCTCCGCAATATCCTTGAGATTGAGGTCGAAGCGCTCCTCCTCGGGGAGCTTGTCCGAGCTCTTGCCCTTGAGGATGTCGAAGCCCTCGGCATAAGCCTGCATCAGGCCATATTCGATCCCGTTGTGGATCATCTTGACGAAGTGGCCCGCGCCCGCCGGCCCGGCATGGAGATAGCCTTTCTCCGCGCGCTGGTCCTCCTGCGTCAGGCCGGGCGTGCGCGGGATGGTGCCAAGCCCTGGGGCAAGCGCATCGAAGATCGGATCGAGATGATCGACTACGCCGGCGGGCCCGCCGATCATCATGCAATAACCGCGCTCCAGGCCCCACACGCCGCCCGACGTGCCGACGTCGACATAGTCGATGCCCTTGTCGCGCAGAGCCTTCGCGCGCCGGATATCATCCTTGTAGAAGGTGTTGCCCCCGTCGATGATGATGTCGCCGTGCGCCGCATGATCGGCCAGCGCGGCGATCGTATCTTCGGTCGGGCCGCCGGCGGGGAGCATCACCCAGAAGATCGCCGGCCGTTCCAGCCTGGAGCGGATATCGTCAAGGCTGGTGGCGCCGATCGCGCCTTCGGCGACCAGTGCATCGATCGCCTGGCTGTTATGATCATAGACCACCGCCTCATGGCCAGCTCGCATCAGCCGGCGGACGATACCGGCCCCCATTCGGCCCAGCCCGATCATCGCGATCCGCATAAGTCTCTCCCGCTTGAACCAGCCTCTACCATGTTGTCCACGCCGCCGTCGTGCCAGCGCAGGTCGGCATCTCGCCAATTGGGCAGACCAGCGTCCCGCCGCGCGCCTGAGGCCCTGGCCTCCGCCGGGGCGACGGGATGGGACTGGATCAGCCTTGCAGTGCTTCTCCTACCAACGCCTCAAGCCGGCTGAGGTCCCCTGTCTTCAGATGAACCCGCAAGACGCGCTGTCCGCGCTCCGCCAGCACGTCCAGATCCCCGCGCGCCTGCGCCAGCTGGACGATGCCGAAGCTCGCCTTCCTGCCCGGTATCGCCAGGTCGGGGTCCGGCGCGCGTGTGATTTCCAGGAACACGCCGCTCCTGGGCCCGCCTTTATAGGCCTGGCCGGTCGAGTGGAGGAAACGCGGACCGAAGCCGGCGACGGTGGCGACGCCCCTGGCCTCGACCACCGCGGCACGCATCCGCGCGATTGCCGCCTCATGTTCGTCATTGCGCTCAATATAAGCGAGGAAGCCGACATAATTGCCCGCGTCCGCGCTCGCAAAATGGGTGCGCAATATCTGGACCGGATCGCTCGGCGCGAATTCGTGCTCGCCCGGTGCGAAGAAGGCGATCTCGGCATCCTCGTGAAATGCCTTCTCCGGTGCAAGGTTGCCCGAATGCTCATAGGCATCGACCAACTCGCGCGTCTTGATCTTGGCATCCTCGACATCGGGCTGGTCGAACGGATCGATCCCGATCACGGCGCCCGCAATCGCGGTTGCGACCTCCCAGCGGAAAAATTCCTGCCCGATCAGATATTTGTCGGCGAGCCCGATTTTGACCACCGGATGGCCGGCGGCAATGAGCGCGTCGACATGCGCCGCGAGTTCAGCATCCTCGTCGCCGGCCAGGCTCAGCACGGCGAAAATGCGGTCGGTCCCATATTCTTCGGGTGGAGCCGGTGGTTCCAGATCCACCGGGACGATCCCCTTGCCATGCTTGCCAGTCGATTCGGCGATCAGCTGCTCGAGCCAGGCGCCGATCGGCTCCAGCTCGGGCGTGGTAAGGATGGTGAGCTTGTCGCGGCCGGCATTGGCTGCCTCGCCCAATATGGCGCCCAGCACGATCCCCGGGTTGAAGGCCGGCGGCGCATCGGGTCCGCACGCATGCGCCATCGGTGCCGCCTTGGCGAAGAAATCCTCGACATCGATACCCATCATTGCCGCTGGGACCATGCCGAACACCGACAGTACCGAATATCGCCCGCCGATCGACGGGTCCCCCGCGAATATGGCGGCATAACCATGCTCCTTCGCGAGCTTTTCAAGCTTCGATCCCGGATCGGTGACCGCGACGAAACGGGTGCCGTCCTGCCCGGCCAGATCCCAGAAATAAGCGCGCAACAGTTCCGGTTCCATCGTCGAGCCGGATTTGGATGCGACCAGGAACAGCGCTTCCTTCGCGTCGATCTTGCCGGCAATCGTGGCGATTTGCCCCGGGTCGGTGGAATCGAGCGCATGGACGGTCGGATAGCCCGGCGCCGCCCCGATGATCGCGGCCAGGACTTCGGGGCCAAGGCTGGACCCACCCATGCCGAGCAGCACCACATCCTTATGGCCTTTGGCCTTCGCCGCGATCGCCTTCAGCTGGCCGAAATCCACCTGTTTGCCTTGCCCGGCGGCCAGCCAGCCAAGCCATTTGGCCTCCTCGCCGCCGGTCCACAGCCCCGCGTCGCCCGCCCATAGGCGGCGCGCCCAGGCGTCGGCACGTGCTTGCTCTAGCCGGGTATCAACCCTTTTTTTTTGAGCCTCGGGCAGCGCCGGTTCCAGGCTGTTGAGCTTGTCGCCGGCGAGCCTCGCCCGCTTCGACGCGATCGCGCCGAGCAGGGTGTCGGCGGCGTCGGCGAACAATTTCACTCCGTCCTTGACCAATTGCTCGGTTACCCCGGGCAGGTCGAGGCCGAGCCGGTCGGCCTCGGCGAGCACATGCTTCGCTGCATCCACATCTGCATCGATCGTGCGCGCGAGCGTGCCATGGTCGCGGAACGCGTCCATCGTCTTGGGCGGCAGAGTATTGACCGTATCCGGGCCGATCAAATTGTCGACATAGAGCGTATCGGGGTAAGCGGGGTCCTTGACGCCGGTCGAGGCCCACAACAAGCGTTGCGGCTGCGCGCCCTTGGCGGCCAGTGCCTGCCAGCGCGGCGACTTCACGAAATCGAGATACCATTGATACGCCATCTTGGCGTTGGCGATCGCGACCTTGCCGCGCACGGCCTTCAGCGCATCGGCCTGACTGTCTCCCGCCGCGACGCGCGCGTCGATCCTCTTGTCGATCTGCGCGTCGATGCGGCTCACGAAGAAGCTTGCCACGCTGGAGATACTGTCCACGGCCAGGCCTTTCGCCAGGCGCGCCTCGAGTCCTTCGACATAGGCCATCGCGACCGCGATATAGGCCTCGTTGCTGAAGAGCAGGGTGACGTTGATGTTCAGCCCGTCCTCGATCAGCTGGCGGATCGCGGGCGTGCCGGCCTTTGTGCCAGGAACCTTGATCATCAAATTGGGCTTGTCGACCTGCTTCCACAGCCGGTGCGCCTCGTCGATCGTCGCCTGCGTCGTGTCGGCGAGATAAGGCGAGACCTCCAGGCTGACGAACCCGTCCTTGCCGCCGGTACGATCGAATACGGGGCGCAGCGTATCCGCTGCTGCCTTGATGTCGCTGATTGCCAGCGCTTCGTATGCGTCGGTCACGGATGTGTCGGGATGCGCCTGCACGAAGCTGTCGAACTCGGCGTCATAAGCCTCACCCTGGCCCATCGCCTTCTCGAAGATGGATGGATTGGAGGTGACGCCGGTGACACCGTCCTCTTCCACGAGCTTCTTCAGGCCGCCCTCGTTGAGGAAGCTGCGGTCGACGAAATCGAGCCACGGTGCCTGGCCGCTGGCGCGGAGCTGATCGAGCAGACTTGTCATTGCTTACTGGCCCTTCCCGAGCAATTCGTTGGCAACCTTTACGACATTGTCGACGGTGAATCCGAACTTGTCCTGCAGCTTGGCGATCGGCGCTGAGGCGCCGAAGGTGGACATGGTGATCGTCCTGCCGGCGAGGCCGACATAGCGGCTCCAGCCGATCTCGCCGGCTTGCTCGATCGCCAGCCGCGCGGTCACGGCCTTGGGCAGGACGCTTTCCTTATAGGCATCGCTCTGAACCTCGTAACGCTGCCAGCTCGGCAGCGACACGACGCGACTGCGCACGCCCGCGGCCTTGAGCTGCTCGTGCGCCCCGATCGCCAGCTGCACCTCGCTGCCGGTCGAGATCAGGATGAGCTCGGGATCCTCGCTATCGGCCAGCACATAGCCGCCCTTCATCAGCCCCTCGGCGCTTGCATATTTCTCGCGGTCCAGCGTCGGCAGCGCCTGTCGCGACAGGATGAGCGCGGCAGGGCGATTACCCTCGGTCAAAGCCGCTCGCCACGCCCACGCGACCTCGTTGGCATCGCACGGCCTGATCGTGTCGAGGCCCGGGATCGCGCGCAGAGTGGCGATATGTTCGATCGGCTGATGCGTCGGCCCGTCTTCGCCGACGCCGATCGAATCGTGCGTGAACACGAATATCGCGCCCAATTCCATCAGCGACGCAAGCCGGATCGGCGGGCGCATATAATCGGAGAAGACGAGAAACGTCGCGGAATAGGAGCGCAAATGCGACAGCGCCATGCCGTCGACGATCGCGCCCATGGCATGTTCGCGTACACCGAAATGGAGGTTGCGGCCTTCATAGCTGCCTGGCTCGAACGAGCCGCCATTGTCGATCAGTGTCTTGGTCGAAGGCGCCAGATCGGCCGATCCGCCGATCAGCCAGGGTAGCTTCGGCGCGATTGCGTTCAGCACCTTCCCGCCGGCATCGCGTGAGGCCATGCCCTTTTCGTCGGCGGGAAAAGTCGGGATGTCCGCGTCCCACCCGTCGGGCAGCGTGTCGGCAAACATTGCGTCCAGCTCCTTCGCGAGCTGGGGCTCTGCCGTGCGATAGCGCGCGAGAGTGGCCTCCCATTGCTCGCGCAACGGGCCCCCGCGCCCCGCAATCGCCGCATTGAAGCGCTCCGCGACACCGTCCGGGACAAGGAACTGCGCGTCTTCCGGCCAGCCATAGGCCCTCTTGGTGCCGGCGATATCCTCGTGGGTCATCGCCTCGCCATGCGCCTTGGCCGTACCGGCAATTGAGCTGCCGAAGCCGATGATCGAGTGGACGACGATGAAGGTCGGCTTGTCGGTGGTCTTCTTGAACACATCCAGCGCGGCGGCGACGGCGGCCGTGTCGTTGGCGTCGTTCACATGGATGACGTTCCAGCCATAGGCCTGGAAGCGCTTGCCCACATCCTCATCGAACGCGAGGTCGGTCCCGCCCTCGATCGTGACATGGTTGGAATCGTAGATCCAGCACAGGTTGGACAATTTCAGATGGCCGGCGGTGCTCGCCGCTTCGCTGGCGACGCCCTCCATCATGTCGCCATCGCCGCACAGGACATAGATGTCATGGTCGAACAGGGTGAAGCCGTCGCGATTGTAGCGCGCCGCCAGCCAGCGTTCGGCGATCGCCATGCCGACCGAATTGCCGCAGCCCTGGCCGAGTGGGCCGGTGGTCGTTTCTACGCCGGTCGTATGCCGATATTCGGGATGGCCCGGGGTCTTTGAACCGAGCTGGCGGAAATTCCTGATATCGTCGAGACTGACCGCGAGGTTGCCGCTCGGTCTGCCCTCCCTGTCGATCTCCTTGACGCCCGACAGGTGCAGCAGTGAATAAAGCAGCATCGACGCATGGCCGACCGACAGGACGAAGCGGTCGCGATTGGGCCAGTCAGGCTTGTCGGGGTCGATCCGCAGATATTGGGACCAGAGCGTGTGGCCCACGGCGGCGAGGCCCATCGGCGTCCCGATATGGCCGGACTTGGCCTTGGCCACCGCATCCATCGAAAGCGTGCGGATCGTATCGATAGCAAGCCGATCGGGCGAGCCGTCCTCATGAACGTTCGAGGGTGCGGGGCTGGTCGACATGTGATTCCCTGTTCTCTGGAGAGTGAAGCGGGCAGAATGCGCCGATAGACCGGTTACCAATGCACGCGCAACGGCTGGAGGTTCAATCGCTCCGCCGATCGGAAGAATGCTTTAGGCCGAGCTCGGACGCGGCGTAAAGATAGCGCTACCATTTTCGGCCAGATAGAGCCCATCCACCTCCTCGATAAACAGGCCATGGCCGATCATGCCGGGAATCGATGACAATATTGCCGCGAGCCCCGCGGGATCGGCGATCGGCCCGAAATGACAATCGAGAACCAGATTGTTCTGATCGGTGCGATAGGGCCGGCTGTCCTTCTGTCGCAGCGTGACGTTCGCGCCAAGTTCGCCCAGCGCGTGAGCGACATAGGTTTGCGCAAAGGGAAGCGTCTCGCATGGCACCGCGGCGCGGCCGAGGCGCTCGACCCGTTTCGAGCCGTCGGCGATCACCACCATGCGCGCGGCGGCCGCGGCGACGCATTTCTCCCGCAGCATCGCGCCACCAGCGCCCTTGATGGCGCGCAATTGCGGATCAATCTCATCCGCGCCGTCGATCGCCAGGTCGATCCGGCCGACCGTTTCGAACGGAATCACTCTTATGCCAAGCGACCGTGCCTGCCTTTCGCTGGCAAGCGAAGTCACTACCGCCTCGAAGCGGAGCCCCGTGCCCAGCCGTCTGCCAAGCTCGTCGATCAGGAAAGCCGCGGTCGATCCCGTGCCGAGGCCGACCAGCATGCCGTCACCCACCTCATCGGCCGCGGCGAATGCCGCGATCTGCTTGTCGCCGTCCATGGCCGCGAGATGGGCGCGTCGATCGTGGCGCACAAGCCATTAGGCCGAACCGCCGTTCGCTGATTTGCTCCCTCCGGCGCGCCGCGAAGCCCAATTTCGCCTTGGGATCGCGGCACGCCGGAAGAGCGTCATGTCATGTCAATAATTCGCGAAATGCGTGCCGTGCCGGGCGACGATCTGCCAATTGTCGCCGATCTTCACCCAGGCATGCATCACCATCGAGCGCGACTGATCGGGCAATCCGGTATGCCGGTAATGGGCATTGCTGATCGTCAGCACGGTGTTGCCGAACTGGCGCATCGTGGTGTCCTTCAATTCCGTCTCGCTATAGCCTCCCATCAGTTCCTTGATGAAGCCCTCCTTCGTGCTGGCGAACGGCACGACATGCACATAGACGAGCGTGTCGTTCATCAGCTTGTTCATCACGTCCAGGCCTTTGGTCGTCATGGCTGCGACCCAGGCGGCCTGGTTGGCGGCGATGGTTTTGGCCACGTCGGGCGCGGGTGCGGCACCGACTTTGCCGGTATTGTTGGCCGCACCGGTCTGCGGCAGCTGTTTACCCATCGGAAGTCCGCGATGCGATTCCTGGCGATGGATAAGGACCCAGCGGTCGCCCTGTCGGGCCCAGATGTGGGTGACCATCGTTTCCGGAGGTGCTCCCTCGCCCTTCACTCTCAGATAGCCGTTACCCACGGTGAAAACCGTGCTGCAAAACTGGCGCGCCGGCATCTTGGGGGTCAGCGTGGCCTCGGCATAGCCTTTGGCCAGATAATCGCGGAAGAATTCCTGCTTGGTGCTGACCTGCCCGTTCTCGTGGATGATCGATACGGCGTCGGCCATCAGGCCGTCGAGCGCGGCTTTGTCACCCGCCAGAATAGCCTTCATCAGCGCCTGCTCGTTCTGCTCGATCGTCGCACGGACAGCGGCGGACGGCGTAACACCGTCGATGGCGGGGCATTCGGTGCTGAATGCCGCATGGTGACTGGCGGCTATGGCGGTGCCGCCGATCGAAGCCAGCGCCGCCGCGATGAAACCGCCGCGCAGGATCCTACCTGCCGTTCGCATGCCTGGTTGTGGACGATCCCTGTTGGTCATCTTAACTCTCCTTCTGATTTTCATGGAGCGGTGGAAAAACGGAATATCGTCAGCTGATGATAGCGGACCCCGGCCGGAAGCACGGTCGACGGCAGCCACGGCTTGCTCGGCGCGTCAGGAATATGCTGCAGTTCAAGCGCGAACGCGGACGAGCGGCCATATGATCTGCCGCCTTTGCCAATCATGCCGTTGAGCTTCTGGCCGCTATACAGCAGCACCGAGGTTTCGGTTGTCAGGACCTCCATCACCCGTCCAGACGTCGGCTCATAGACGCGCGCCGCCAGCGCCGGCCGGGCGCCTCCGCCGTCGCGGAGCGCGAAATGATGGTCATAGCCCCGCCCGATACGAAGCTGCTCGTCATCCTCGTCGATGCGCGCGCCGATCGCCGTGGGTTTGCGGAAATCGAACGGCGTTCCGGCGACGTCACGCAACTCGCCGGTTGTAGCCCGTCGCGCGTCGAGGGGAGAATATTTGTCGGCGACTATCGTCAGCACGTGCCCCAGCACGTCGCCCTGTCCATCTCCCGCGAGGTTGAAATATCCGTGGTTCATCAGGTTCACGACGGTCTTCCTGTCCGACACCGCCGCAAATTCCATGCTCAGCTCATTGTGTGCGTTGAGCGAATAAATAACCGTCGTGCGGAGCATTCCGGGAAAGCCTTCCTCGCCGTCGGGACTGATATAGGTGAGCTCGACGCGCTGGGACTTGCCGCTGGAAAGGTCGCGCGAACGCCATAGCTTCGTGTCGAATCCGTGGGCGCCGCCATGGACATTGTCGGGCCCCTCATTCTGGCTCAGCTGATATCCGACGCCGTCGAGCGTGATCCTGCCGTTTGAAAGCCGACCGCCATGTCGGCCCACGACCACCGCACCCGCGCGCGGATGCTTCAGATATTCGTCGAACGTGTCGAACCCCTCGACGATATCATCCGATTTCCCGTTCCTGTCCGGCACACGCAGCGATACGATCGCCGCTCCGAACTCGCTGATCCGCACCTCCAGGCCGTGGCCGTTCGTTAATGTGTAGATGTAGACGCGTTGCCCGTCGGGCATCGTACCGAACAGCTTCTTCTGGGCACACAGGCCGGGTGTGGCGCACGCGCCCAGCACGCCTGCGAACGCGATCAGCGCCTTCCACATTTCGGCTACCCCCTCCAGTCCGGTTGCGAACCGTCGCGCCGCACCCAGCGATACGCGGCGGCCGAATTCTTCCAGAAATATTTCTCGGATATGGCGCGGCCTTTGCCGGCGAAATAATCGTGGACGAGCCTGAAGACCGGTTCATATTGCGTGACCGCCAGGCAGGAGGGCCAGTTGCTGCCGTAGATCACCCGGTCCGGGCCGAACACGTCATACATTTCGTCCAGCGCGCCGCGCCAATAAGGAAGGTCCTCGTGGACCGTCCCGTTGACGCTGCGAATGACCTCCGAAAGCTTGGTGTAGACCGTCGG
>DATMIP010000039.1:0-2088 GCA_035554515.1 Sphingomonas sp.
TCCAGAAGCGTCCGCTCAGGCATCTGAAGCCCTGGCTCGATACCGCCAACGCCCTGATGATTCCACTGCGGGCGTCGTCGCTGCCCACGACGATCCTGTTCGATGCCAAAGGCAAGGAGGTGTGGCGTATCGCACGCGATATGGACTGGACCGGCAAGGAGGCCGCCGGTCTGCTGGCGCAGGCGACGGACTGAGCGCGCTCCGGCCAATATTCGGAGGATCAGCCTTTCCGAAAAAGCCGTAACAGCCGTCCGTCGATCGCCGCCAGTCCCAGCCCGATCAGGCCCATGCCCGCGAAATGGCGCGTTGCAAGCTGCTCACCGAGCACCATAGTGCCGAGGATGATCGCTGTCACCGGGATAAGAAACGTAACGAGCAGCGAGTTCGTAGCCCCGGCCGATGCCAACAGCTTGAAATAGAGGATGTAGGCGATCGCGGTGCACAGCAAAGCGAGCGCGATCATTGCGGCCCACGCTTCCGATGTCGGCGCCGTGGCGTGCCATGGCGGCTCGAACAGCAGTACCAGCGGCACCAATATGAGCGCGGCGGCGCTGAGCGATCCGGCGGCGACCGCGGCCGGCTGAACACCCATCGGCTTGAAGCGCCGGCCCCAGACGCCTGCCAGCGCGTAGGATAGAGTAGCGCCCAGGCAGGCGATTTGCGCCAGCACGTTGGTGCCGATCTGGCCGAGCAGGTCGGCGCCGATCATGACAGCCACTCCACCGAAGCCGAGCAGCACGCCAGCTATTTTTGCCGGACTTGCCCGCTCGTCATGCGTGAAGACATGCGCGACGATCACGCCCCAGATCGGGGTGGTCGCGTTCAAGATCGATGCGAGCCCCGACGGAATCGTCCGCTGGGCAAATGCGAAAAGGATGAAAGGCAAGACGTTGTTGAGCGCCGCGAGCACGAACAAGGCCGGGGCCGATCCAGCAGGAAGCCCGACCGGTTCGCGCCGGACGGACCGCCATGTCCACAGGAAAATCGCCGCGAGGCCGACGCGCAGCAGCACAAGCGTGAGCGGTTGCACGCTATGGATCGCGATCCCGATGAAGAAGAATGATCCGCCCCAGATCACCGAAAGGATCAGGAGAATTGTCCAGTCGGCCCGGCTCATATGCGCGCTCATCGTGCGACCCCCTCAGTCGCGCAGCAGATCATTTATCCCTGTCTTGGAGCGCGTCTGCGCGTCCACGCGCTTGACGATGACCGCGCAATACAGGTTAGGCCCGCCGTCCCTGCCTGGCATGCTGCCCGGGACGACCACGGCATAAGGTGGCACGCGCCCCATCAAGACCTCGCCCGTGGCGCGATCGATTATCCGCGTCGACGCGCCGAGATAGACGCCCATCGAGAGTACCGCGCCTTCACCGACGATCACGCCTTCGGCGACTTCGGATCGCGCTCCGATGAAACAACCATCCTCGATCACTACCGGGCCGGCCTGGAGCGGTTCGAGCACGCCGCCGATTCCCACACCCCCCGAAATGTGCACGTTGCTCCCGATCTGCGCGCAGCTGCCCACCGTCGCCCAGGTATCGATCATCGTATTCTCGCCGACATAGGCTCCGATATTGACGAAGCTCGGCATCAGTACCGCGCCCTTGCCCACATAGGCGCCGCGCCGGACGATAGAGCCCGGCACCACGCGGAACCCGCCGGCACGAAATCGCGCCTCGTCCCATCCGGCAAACTTGCCCGGCACCTTGTCGAAGGCGGGGCCGGCGGGGGTTCCGCCGTCGATCACGACATTGTCGTTGAGGCGAAAGGACAGGAGCACCGCCTTCTTGAGCCATTGGTTGACCCGCCAGCCGTCGGCCGTTTTTTCGGCCACGCGATAGGTACCGCCATCCAGACCGGCGAGTGCGGCGTCGACTGCATCGCGCACCTCGCCGCGGGTCGCGGTCGATAGCGTGTCGCGTGCTTCCCAGGCAGTGTCGATCGTGGCTTCGAGCGTCATGCGTCCCCCAATATTTCGTGCAGCCAGTGGCCAAGGTCGGCGGTCCGGTAATCGATCCCGGTCTCCTTGTCGTCCCCCACTTGCTCTGACCCATTATCGATCCACAATGTGGTGATGCCGAGCGCCTT
>DATMIP010000040.1:0-3999 GCA_035554515.1 Sphingomonas sp.
CGCATTCGATCGGCGTGACGTAGCCGCCATCCTCATGCTTATCGACCAGCATGATGCCGGGCGCCTCGCGCAGGATGCTCTTCGCCTTGGCGGCGCTGATCTCGTCTTCGAACTCAATGTTGATCGCTTCGGAATGGCCGACGAACACGGGCACGCGCACGCAGGTCGCGGTCACCTTGATCTTGGGATCGAGGATCTTCTTGGTCTCGACCACCATCTTCCATTCTTCCTTGGTCGAACCATCGTCCAGGAAGCTGTCGATATGCGGGATCACGTTGAACGCGATCTGCTTGGTGAACTTCCTGGCCTCGGCCGGATCGCCGACGAAGATGTTACGGCTCTGCTCGAACAGCTCGTCCATGCCGGCCTTGCCCGCCCCGGAAACCGACTGATAGGTCGCGACCACGACGCGCTTGATCCGCGCGGCGTCGTGTAGCGGCTTCAGCGCCACCACCATCTGCGCGGTCGAGCAGTTGGGATTGGCGATGATATTCTTCTTGAGATAGCCGTCGATGGCGTGCGGATTGACCTCGGGCACGATCAACGGAACGTCCGGATCCATGCGATAAAGCGAGCTGTTGTCGATCACGGTGCAGCCGGCGGCCGCCGCGATCGGCGCATATTTCCTGGTCGCTTCCGAGCCGATCGCGAACAAGGCGATGTCCCAGCCCTTCCAGTCGAAATGCTCGATATTCTTGACGGTCAGCTTCTTGCCGGTCTCGCCGAAATCGATGATGTCCCCGGCCGAACGCGACGAGGCGAGCGCCACGATCTCATCGATCGGAAACTCCCGCTCCGCCAGGATGTTCAGCATTTCGCGGCCGACATTGCCGGTCGCGCCCGCCACGACCACACGGTAACCCATTGTCTTCTGCTCCTTTGAAGCGCGCGGCTTTAGGCATAACGGCGGCTGAGTCCAGCCACGGGCGCCCGAGGAATTCTTTGCATCCATGAAATCGAGCCATACGGAACGCGCCGCACCCCGCCTCCACGGACGCCGGCTTTACCTCGCCATCGCCGCGGTCAGCCTCGGCACGATGCTGACGATCATCGATGGCGCCATCGCCACCGTCGCGCTTCCGACGATCGCGCACGATCTGCACGTGGACAGCTCCTCGGCGGTGCTGGTGGTGACCGTCTATCAGCTGGTGCTGGTGATGGCGCTGCTGCCCTTCTCGGCGCTCGGCGATCGCATCGGCCTCAAGCGGCTCTACCAGGCCGGGCAGCTCGTCTTCACGATCGCGACCCTGTTATGCTTCTTCGCGCACAGCCTCGGCTTCCTCCTCGTCGTGCGCGCTCTCCAGGCGGCGGGTGCGGCCGCCTCGCTGTCGGTGATGGCGGCGATGATCCGCCGCATCTATCCCGCCAAGCATCTCGGTCGCGGGCTCGGCCTCAACAATGTCGTCGGATCGGTCTCGGGCGCGCTCGCCCCGACCGCGGGCGGGCTGATCCTCGCGATCGCACCCTGGCCCTGGGTGTTCGCGGCGGCCGCCCCCTTCGCCATCCTGTCGCTCGCGCTGGGGCGCTGGGCGCTGCCGGACGTGCCGGCGCGCCCCGGCACCTATAATCTCGCCGGCGCGATGCTCAACATGGCGACGTTCGGACTGGTCATCGCCGGGCTCGAGGCACTGGTCCACGGCAATTCTCCGGTCGTGAGCGGCGCCGTCGTCGTGATCGGCCTGCTCTTCGGCGTGATCCTCGTCATGCATGAGCGGCGCGAGCCGGTCCCGATCCTGCCGGTCGATCTGCTCGCGCGACCGGTGCTCGCTTTGTCCGTCACCGGCGCGTTCGTCGCCTTCATGGCATCGCAATTGCTGACCTTGTCGCTGCCCTTCCGTCTCCAGCACAGCTTCGGTTTCTCGCCGGGCGAGGTCGGTGCGATCATCGCGCCCTGGCCGCTGACGACGATGGTCGTCGCGCCGATCGCCGGCAGCCTGTCCGATCGCTATCCGGCGGGGCTGCTCGGCGGCATCGGCATGGCGATCGCGACGATCGCGCTCATCCTCCTGTCCTTCCTGCCCGCGCGTCCCCAATATTTCGACATCGCCTGGCGCATGGCGCTGTGCGGCGCGGGCTTCGGTCTGTTCCTGTCGCCCAATGCGCGCCTGATCGTCGGATCGGCGCCACGCGAGCGCGCCGCATCGGCGGGCGGCCTCGTCTCCACCACCCGCCTCGTCGGCCAGACGATGGGGGCGACCGGCGTGGCAACGATGCTCGCGCTCGGATTCGGGACGACGCTGTGGCCCGCGCTCGTCGCCGGTGGATTCACGATCGTCGCGGGCATGTGCAGCCTGTTTCGCCTGCGCCCGTCGATCCGCAATCCGACCCAGCGCGAGACCAGCGTCGCCCAGCCGGGCAGCTATGGCGATGTCGGCGCGGCCTGAGCTCGGCGTCGCTCAGCCTTGCGCGAGCGATCGAACAGCGCGTTCATGTCGTCCGCGAGGGTGCTGCATGATACAATGCGGCAGGTCTTGACGCCGGCGGCGACGAATCCGCTCCGCCAGAATTCCCTTGGCACGACGGGTCAGGCGTTCCAGCTTCCCGCTTCATCGCGCGCTCGGCGGCGGCGCGAGCGTTTCCTAGTAGATTACTGGGTAATCCAGGGTTGCGGGTCGCCTGCTCGAACGCCTAGAGGCTCGGCCCATGGAGAAGCCGCCCTCCCCCTTCTCGTTTCGTGACTATCGTTTCTTTTGGCTGACACGCTTCGCCACCACCATCGCCCAGAATGCGATGGTCGTGGTGATCGGCTGGCAGGTCTATGACATCGCCCGCGGCGTGCTGCACATGGGTGCCAAGCAGGCCGCCTTCCAGCTCGGCATGGTCGGCGTCGCACAATTCCTCCCCCTTGCCGCGCTTACGCTGATCACCGGGTGGACGGCCGATCGGATCGACCGGCGCTGGATCGGCAGGATAGCGTTGCTGGTCGAGGTGCTGTGCGCGCTCTGGCTCGCTTATCTGGCCGCCCGCGGCAGCACGTCGCTTGCCGCGATCTACGTGATCGCGGTGATTCTCGGCATCAGCCGCGCCTTCGCCAATCCGGCCATCAGCGCGCTCGCGCCCAACCTCGTCCCGCCCGCGGTGCTGCCGACCGCGATCGCGGCCTCGTCGATCGCCTGGCAGACGGGCGCGATCGCCGGTCCCGCGCTCGGCGGCTATCTCTATGCCGCATCGCATTGGGCGCCTTACGGAGTGTCGGCTCTGCTGTTCGTCGTCGCGGCGGGTTCGCTCATGTTCATCCGCCCGATCGCCAGGACCTCGCTCGATCGCGAAGCCAATCCCTGGCGGCAGATGATCGACGGGCTCGATTATGTCCGGAAGAACCGGATAGTGCTGGGCGCGATCAGTCTCGATCTGTTCGCGGTCCTGCTGGGCGGCGCCACCGCGATGCTGCCCATCTATGCGCGCGACATCCTCCAGGTCGGCGCATCCGGCCTGGGCCATCTGCGCGCCGCGCCCGCGATCGGGTCCGCGGCGATGGCCTTCTATTTCTCGGTCAAGCCGCTCCGCCACGATGTCGGCATCAAGATGCTGATCGCGGTCGCCCTGTTCGGCGCCTGCACGATCGGTTTCGGCCTCTCGACCTCATTGCCATTGTCGCTCGCCTGCCTGGTGGTGCTCGGCGGATGCGACATGCTCTCGGTCTATGTGCGCCAGTCGCTGATCCAGATCTGGACGCCCAACGAAATGCGCGGCCGGGTTGGTGCGGTCTCGACACTCTTCATTTCCGGCTCGAACGAGCTGGGCGAGGCGGAGAGCGGGCTGCTCGCCGCGCTGATCGGCGCGGTCCCGGCGGTGGTGCTGGGCGGCCTGGGAGCGATCGGCGTCACGATAATCTGGTGGCGCCTGTTTCCCGAACTGGTGCAGGCGCGTACATTCGATCCACCCCAAACGCTGGAAGACATTCCGGGCGAGGAGATTGCGGCATGAAGGTGAACAACGTTCTCGAGACGATCGGCAATACCCCACATATCCGCATCCAGCGGCTGTTCGGATCGGAAG
>DATMIP010000041.1:0-3141 GCA_035554515.1 Sphingomonas sp.
GACGTGCTTGATCCGATTGCCTGGGGCTGCGGTGCGCTCAACGGCTTTCCGCCCGCACCCGCCACGCAGGCGATCCTCGATGTCCATATGAACTGGCATTGCAGTTTCGACGACACGATCAATCAGTCGCTGGGGCGGTTCGCGAACGACGGCAACAAGTTTTTCGGCTTCCATCGCCAGTTCATCTACGCCTTCAACCGTTACCGGCAGAGTCAGGGTGTGCCGTTCGTACAGACGTGGATGCCGTTTTCGGGCGCGTCGATTCCGTTCGGGCATGGCGGCCGCGCGGACGGCGCGGCGTGTGGCACCTGCTCGGTCCTGCCTAATTCGAAGCGATTGCCGTCCGCAGGGGGGACGCTCAATCCGGCGGTGACCACGATGGAGGATTATGGCAACGGCCTGGTGCCGTGGCACAATAATCAGCACGTCGCCTTGTCGGATTCGGGTGTGGCTTCGGATGACGACTGTGTCGCCTCGCACGAAATATTATGCGTGACGACCGCGCCCGCGGATCCGATGTTCTTCCGTTTCCACAATTTCGTTAACGATTTGCAGGACGAAATCCTGACCTATCAGGATACCGACGTGATGATCGTGTTCGATCGATCGGGCAGCATGACGCTTCCGACGTCGGTCGGCGGCAACCGGCTCGACGCCGCCAAGAATGCGGCACAATTATTCGCCGATCTGCTGCGCGATGCATCGAACCATCGGGTCGGGCTGGTATCCTTCTCCACGTCAGCGGCGGCATCCCCCGAACTTCCGCTGACGCTTGCCGCATCGGCACCGGCGGCGATGACCACGGCGCTCGGCGGGATCAGCGCCAACGGATCGACGAGTATCGGCGACGGGCTGCGCGCCGCGATGGTCGCGCTCAATGCGAGCTCCAACCCGCATAAGGCGATCCTGCTGCTGACCGACGGTATGGAAAATACCGCGCCGATGATCGCCAACCAGGTGGGTCGCACCGCGGGCAAACTGGTCGACACGCATCTCTGCGCGGTCGGCTTCGGCACACCGGGCTCGCTTGACGGCCCCAAACTGCGCGACCTCGCCGAACTGCAAGGCGGCGTCTATCTGAGCGATGCCGATCCGCTGAACCTCAAGAAATATTTTGTCGAATGCTTTGCCGATATCTTCGATACGTTCGTCGGCAAGGATCCGATCGCCAATCTGGCGGCCAATCGCAACGCATCCGATCCCGTCGTTCACATGGCGGAGAGCGACGGCGAGGTTACCTTCACGCTCGCCTGGGACGATCCACTGCCGCACGGAACGCTGCGGCTGGCGGTGACGAGCCCGAGCGGCGCGCCAGTCAATTTGGGTGACCCCGGGATCGAGAGCCGCTTCGGACCAAGCTGGCACATCGTCCGGGTCAAACTGCCTTATGCAAGCGAGCAGCCAGGCGGCTGGACAGCGCGGGTGGTTCGGCCGATGCGCTCGTTCGTCAACGGCTTCCTGCCCACCGCTTTTGCCGATCCCGAAGCAGGGACCCTGTTGGTTCAGCAGCAGATCGCCCAGCTTTGTCCGGATGGCTGCGCGCGCGTCCTTTATTATGAGGATTTCCCTCCGTCGAAGACCCACGGCGCGCATAACAGCGTCTATTTCGCCGCGCTGATGCGCGCCAAGGTGACGCACAGTGTAGGCGCCATCGACCGTGCGTCCGATCCGGCGCTGATGCAGAAGCTGCTCGAGCGTGGCCGCTATGACCTGATCGTCGCCAGCATTGGTTATTCGAAAGACGCGCTTGCATTCGACGCCCTGCTCAGCGAGCAGGCGTGCAGTGAGCGAGTGGGCGCCAGGATCATTCTCAGCGACCGGCGCAAGCTTGGCGCCACGCTCCGCTGCCTCGGCGCGATGCCTGTCGATGAAATGGGCTATAAGAAGATGACCGGCGATGGGCAGATTTTCTCTGGCCCGGTGGAATTCCAGGCGGGCTTGCATGGCATGCACGCCATGGCCGGTATGGCGCCCGACACGTTCGCGCTCAAATCCACCGGCGCCGCCGGCGCCACGGTCGGCGCGACAACGCCGGGTGGGAACGCGGCCATTATCAGCCGTGGACGCGCGGGCCCGGCGCAGCGTTATTTCATCGAGGCGCTCGCGAGCGGTGCGGCGCGCGTACGCCCGTTCACGTGGCGGTCGCCCAATTACACGCTCGAATCGCTGCATCCGACGTTCCACATTCCCGAAATTCATATGCCGATCGGCGGTTTCGATTCGATCAAGGCGCGGGTGGCGGTGACGCGGCCGCTCGTGGGGCTGGGCAGCTTGATGGCGCGTGCCAATCCACGCGAGGCGCCGCCCGTCGCCGGCGACCCGCTATCGCCGCGCCAGATCGGCGCGCTGCGGATGGATTCCAAGCAAAACGGGCAGTTGATCAAGACCGAGACGGTCGAATTCCCGTTATTTGATGACGGCACCCATGGCGATACGAGCAAGGATGACCGCTATTGGGAAAATGCGCTCCCGCCCGGTTTCGCACAGTTCGATGGCCAATATACGTTTCATGCCTTCTTCACGCTTTGCCGCAACGGGCATTGCATCGATCGGGAAGCGACGCAGACGGTTGCGGTCGACGTCAAGCTCGATCGCACCGCGACGGTTGTCGCCGTCCAGCCGCGCCGGCGCGGCCTGGTCCAGGTGGTGCTCACCCCGATGGATTCGGGCAAGACGTTGCTGGGCCCAGGCCGACAGGACGTCCTTCAGGTTGCGCTTCGCGGCCAGGGGCGCGTGCAGAGTGCGCAGGCGCTTGATGGCAAGGGTGCCTATGGCGTGACGGTGCAATATGATCCTGCGTCCCCGCCGACCCTGCTCGTGTCGCAGTTCGGACGGCCCCAGGATCCGATCGAGGTGAAGCTGCCGTGAGGCGCCCGGCCCGGATCGTCCGCGCAGGGGCCACCATATCGCAGGCTACACGCTAAATCTCTTCCGGAGCCCTCGCCACGATCGCCAGCGCGTGGACGCGATCGCGCAGCAGATCGGCCAGCGCCTGATTGACCAGGCGGTGGCGCTGGACGCGATTCTGCCCGGCGAAGGCGGACGCGGTGATCTCGACGGTGAAATGGCTTTCGCCCCGCGGGTCATGGCCCGCATGGCCATGATGTTTCGCGCTGTCGTCGGTCACGGCAAGCCGTTCGG
>DATMIP010000042.1:0-5534 GCA_035554515.1 Sphingomonas sp.
TCGGTGGAAGCGCGCGCGCTTCCACCGATGAAGCGTATCAACGCGGGGGCGCAGGGCCCCCGGGCTGGTTGGATCCGAGGCCATCGTGCACGTCCTTCATATCGCGCGCAGGCGAAACAATTGAAACCATTGATATCGCAGCCGGTTGATGGCGCATGTGCAATGTCAGCTCTGCGTATCCCGGCGATGAAAGTGCGCGCGACGGGCGAGTGGTTGCGATCGGTCTGCTGACCGATTTCGATCTCTCCGTCCTGGGACAGGGATTCAAGCGAGCCTATCGGCTCGATAAATCGCATGATTTCCACCAGTTGCTCGCCGCCATCGACGCCGCGGAGCAACCGGGCGCTTAATAAGCGATCGGCTCCGCCCGCGCGGGCGATGCCGGCTACGCGTTACCAGCTATTCGGCAGCGCCAGTGGGCGGCCGCGCTATCCTGGCCTTTTCGGGGAAGCTCTTGGCGCAGCTGGAGCACCAGCGGCGCGCGATATGCGACGGGGCATAGCTGCGCTTCAGGCATTCCGGACAGACGAAACTCTTGGCTGCGGCCGATCCGCGATATTTGCCATAATGATCGAGTTCGATCTGGCTCTTGCGCTTGATGTAGGTGAGCATGACGAACGGCAAAACGACGATCACGACGGCGGCAAGCGCAACCACCGCGTAGACCAGCCGGTCCCCGAAAAGCATGATAATATCGTCGATCAAGAACGCGACCCCCACCCTGCGCCGTACATTGATGCCGCTCCCCGACTGGTCGGTACCTAACGCACCCGCACAATAACAACACCTCCATACATAAGTTTGGGAAAAAGTAACTCAAGCCGATACGCCTCGCGTGTCATAAATAGGTCCAACCCTGTCCTGCTTCGGGGGGCGGAGAGGAAACGTGCCTGAGAAGCCTATACTCGAACGGGCATTCGAGCTCGCCCGCAGCGGAAATTTTGCCCGCGTCAAAGAGTTGGAGCAAGCCCTGGCTGGCGAGGGCTATGGTCGTGCGGACCCCCATCTCCACAGCCCCAGCGCACGCATCCAACTCCGCCGGCTTTGCCGCGAGTCGCGGGCACAACTTCAAGCCTGAACCGCGGGACCGCCGCTGCCTTACCGTATAGCTCGCGAAGCAGGTTTGCCCCTTGCCATCCGCTACGTTCCGCGAGATTGATTCGGCGCGTCAATTATGAACCTTAAATCAACCGGTTGTTCAGCATTCTGGTCCAGTAGCTCAGCTAAACGAAATATCGAATTTCGACGGATCGGAGCCGATGCAGATATTGTTGGTCGAAGATGATCCCTGCGTGGTTGAGCAGGTGCGCGTAGGCCTTGAATGTCATGGCTTCGACGTGATGAGCGTGGAATCTACCGACGCTGCCGCGAAGGCTTTTGCGCTGCGGGAATATAGTGCGGTGGTTTTCGATCGTCTGCTCGCGGACGGGGACGCGATCGACACGATTACCGAATGGCGCGAGGCGGGATTGCGTGCGCCGGTACTGATCCTAAGTTCGATGGGTGGCGTTGCCGATCGGGTGGCCGGGTTACGGGCGGGCGCGGATGACTATCTGGTAAAGCCTTTCCATATCGAGGAACTCGATGCCCGGCTGCGGGCGATGATGCGCGCGCGTGATCGCCATGCGCAGGTCGAGCCTGACATCTTCACATGCGGTTCGGTCAAGCTCGACCGCCGCCGCCGCGAGGCCGAGCGTGCCGGCAAGCCGCTGATGCTGCAGCCGCGCGAGTTTCGGCTGCTGGAAACGCTCGCTGCAAATTGCGACAAGGTGGTCCCGCGATCGGTACTGCTCGAAAAGGTGTGGAACCTGAATTTCGATCCGCGCACCAAGATCATCGAAACGCACATGAGTCGGCTGCGTGACAAGCTCGATATCGCGGCGCCAGGCGAGGTGATCGAGACGGTCCGCGGCATCGGATATCGCCTTCGCAGCGATGCATGAGGCAGCACGCCATACGTTGTGGCGAAGCGTCGTGCTGTTCATTGCGGGTTTCGGCCTGATCACATTGACGTTGGGCGAGGGCGCTTATCTTTACGCCCGGCGCCAGCTTGCCAGCCAGCTGGACGCCAATATGCGGGTGCGCATGGAATCGCTGGAGCGCGGGTATGCGCGCGACGGCCGCAAGGGTCTCATCGCGCTGATCGACGATTATACGGGACGTGGCGCGCGGACCTTTGGATATATATTGACCGATCCGCGTGGCGTCCGGCTGAGGCACCTTGTCGGCGTGCCGGCGCTTGCCCCCGGATGGAGCGTGATCGCGCTGCCCGATCATGATGAACGTGCCGTCGATCCGGCGCGTACCCTTACTGAGCGGCTTCCCGATGGCTCGACGCTGACGATTGTCGCCGACCGGGATTTCATCGAACAATATGACGCGGTCACCACCGGATTCCTGTGCGCGGCGCTGGCCGTGCTGTTCCTGACCGCTGCGGGTGGCGCGCTCTGGCTCGAGCGAACGGTGCGGCGTCGCATTACCGCGATCAACGAAACGGCGCGCGCTATATTCGCTGGAAATCTTGATCGGCGGGTACCGATCAGCGTCAGGCGCGACGAGTTCGACGCGATCGCAACGACCGTGAATGCGATGCTCGATCGCATGAACGCGTCGCTAAACGAGGTCCGCCGCGTGTCGAGCTATGTCGCGCATGACCTGCGCGCGCCGCTCGTGCGATTATGCGATCACCTGAATCGGGGCGGGCCTGGCCAAACCGATCTGGAAGCGATCGAGCAATGCGAGAATATAATTCGCCTGTTCGGGGCGATCCTGCGCATCGGCCAGATCGACAGCGCGCTGATTGCGGGGAATGCCACCGAAGTCGATCTGTCAGCGCTAGTCGGCGAATTGGGTGATGCGCATGTCGCGGTGGCGGAGGACGTCGGCCGGACGCTGGTGGTAGACGTCGCGCCGGATATCCGGAGTATCGGCAACCGCGATCTGTTGGCGCAGATGCTGATCAACCTGATCGACAATGCGCTGAGCCATACGCCCGCTGGCGCGCGCATCGAAGTTGGCCTGGAAGGTACCAACAGCGGTGCGAGACTGACGATAGCCGATAATGGCCGCGGCATCGATGTCGCCTGGCGAGAGCGTATGAACCAAAATGAAGGGCGGCCGCCGGTTGCGTCCGAAGGCCGTGATCGCCTTGGCCTGAAGCTGGTGCGCGCGATTGTCGCGGGTCACAAAGGGACTTTCATGCTGAAGGACAATGCGCCGGGTCTGTTGGTGGAGATAGAGCTGCCGCGCGGCGTGTGAGGCTGAAAGGGCTGGCGGGCGGTGTGCTGCAGACGCAGCACCAGCGCCCTGAATCGACAAATGGTTAAAAAATGGTTGCGACTGGTTAGACCGGCTGTAGCTTGTTGGGACGAGCGCGGTGATTCCGCGCTCGTCGTTCGGCCGTGGCTCGGCGCGCGGCTCGTAAGTAGCGTTCCGAAAGGAAAGTCAGGTGACCAATCTCACGGCGGGCGACCAAGCAGAGATCCAGATGAGCACGTTTCCGGTGGATAAGCTTCTCACCGGTACCTATTCGGCCGCATCGGCGACCGCCTTCAAGGTTGATATCGGGGACGGCCACGTCGTAACCTATAGCGGCGCAGGCTTCACTTTCGATGGGGCGGGGCATCTACTCGGTGGGACTGTCACGGGACTTGCGGAGACCTCTGGCGGTGCACCGGTGCTGACGATTACCGGTATGAACGTGGACGCCGCAAGCTACGTCCAATGGTCGCATGATGCGGATTCGACGGCAGCGCTGGACGCGATGTTCGGCGGCGATGATTCGATGGTCGGGGCAAGCGGCGATGACTATCTGACTGGCCTAAACGGGCATGATATAATCCTGGGCCATGATGGCGCAGATACGCTCCTGGGCGGCGACGGCAACGACCATATTTACGGCCAGTCCGCCAGCGGCGGGCCGGATGGCGCGGATTCGATTTCGGGCGGTGATGGCTCCGATTATATCCAGGGCAATGCCGGCAACGACACGCTGGACGGCGGGAGCGGATCGGATCGGATCAATGGCGGTGCCAACAATGATAGCATCACCGGCGGCATCGGTGCCGACACCGTCAATGGCAATCTGGGCAGCGACACGATCGACGGCGGCGAAGGCAATGATTCGCTGCGCGGCGGCAAGGACGCCGATTCGGTCAACGGGGGAAGCGGCGACGATGTCGTCATGGGCGATATCGGAAACGATATCGTCGTCGGCGGCGCAGGCCTGGACCTGCTGACCGGCGGCGCGGATGCCGATACGTTCCGCTTCGCCGCCGGGGATGCGACCTTCGCGCGCGACGGCGTGAGCGCCTATGCGGCCGATACCGTCACCGATTATGTGGACGGTACCGATCATATCGCGCTCGGTTTTACGGTTTCGTCGATGTTGATGGGCGCGAGCCAGAGCAGCGTTTCTGCGGCGGCAACGGCGGCCCAGCAATTGTTCGACGATCATGCCGGCAATGGTGAGGTGGCGGCGATCCAGGTGGGTTCGGACACATACCTGTTTTTCGCGGGCGACGGCGGAGCGATCATCGATTCCGCTATAAGAGCCCAAGCCGTCACTTCGGCCAGTTTCGCTACACCCGATTTCGTTTGACTGCTGCGGCGGACGAGTTCGCTCGGGGAATCGTCGTCACCGAAAAACTTGCTACGGCTCAGGGAAGCGGAAGCGGCCACAAAGGCAGCCCGATCCTCCTATTTCGGGCCGTGAATCCGGCGAACATGGCTGAGTGACGATGTCGCTCAAAACGCCGAGTGCCTGACCGTCGCTTGTTTGCTTGGGCGCAGCTTTTCCTCGAGATCGTGGCGGCAAGTGCTGCGTCGCGGGACTAAGGCAAAGAAAAGCCGTTCTGCTGGATCGCACGGATGTAAGAGGACATTCCGTCTGCCGCTTCGTCGGACAGACCAATGAAGATCCGGCGGCCATCGCGTGGATCGGCAGTGCGGACAAACACGCCCTCTTCGGTCAGCCGCTTGATCCAGCGCAGGGCCGTGGTTGGTGGCACTGCAGCGGCAATGCACAGGCTGGACACCGCGACCGCGCGGCCCTCGAGTCGAGCCAGCAGCAGATCGAGGAGCATGTCCCATGCCGGATCGGCAAACAGTTCGCCGCTGAAATATTGATCACGCAACCGCCGGGCGCGGATTGTCGCCCGGATCGCGGTAAGCATTTCGCTGTGCGCGAGCGGTTCGTGCACGTCGCCATGGCCGCGCCGCTCGCCCTGCGCACGGCGATCCGGCCGCTCGCGGCGATCGGGAGCACCGCCGCGGCGGTCTGGTATTTCCCCGCTGTTTGCTGCCGAAAGCTCAGCCAGCGCGCGGGCGATGCGATCAACCTCAACACTCAACTGACGCAGTTGGGGGGCATTATCGTCACTCGTCTCACCCATACGTCAATCTACCGTGCGAAGCCAACGAGCGCCGGAAATCTTGAGCCGCTTTGGATGAAGCCCCGGCCTGCAATGGATTAAAACCTTCCGTCCCATCCATTTCGGTTCAAATCGGCCGAGACTCGGGGCATTCGTTCAGCC
>DATMIP010000043.1:0-5429 GCA_035554515.1 Sphingomonas sp.
CGAGCTTGGGGCTATTGTTGACCGCGGTATGAGGGATGGGAATTTGATGCCGGGGAGGCGCGAAACGATGCCGCATCGGTTGAAGGCTGTCCTGGTGGCGCTCTGCCTTCCATACGCCGGGTACGGAACCGCAGCAGCTCCGCTCCCGCCGAACCCCTCGATGATCGTCGGGGCCGGACAGGATCTGCTCGCGGTGACGGACGATTGGCGGCTGTGGCGGCGTGCCGTCAAGGAAGGCGCGGACTGGCAACCAGTGGCGCTCCTGCCGGGGGAGGAGGGGGCCAAGACTGCCGGGCTCTATTGCACGGTCGACAATTCGGGACAGTGCCTCCTCACGCTCCTCCAGGGCCAGGGGAGTCATGCCGATCTCTTTCAAGCTGGCCGGGGGCTGGTGCGAACCCTGCCTTTGACGGGGGAGGTAAGCGCGTTCCTCGACAAGGATACGGCCTATTTCATCCGGGATGAGGGTGGCGGAAGGCGGGGCTTCTTTCGCTACCGTATCGCGGATGGATCGGAGACGCGCCTGGGTGCGCTGCAGCCCGACGAGGCAATTGTCTATCTCCACGTAGACGGTGTGCCCACGCCTTTTGCTCGTCTTACCTTTGGGGCAGTCCGCGAAATCTCCGATAAGCCGGACGCGGCCTCCTTCAATCTGCCGGATTTCGAAAATCTGATCGGCACTCGTGACGGCGGGCTGGTCGTCGAGGCCTGGGCGCATGCGCCGCCCGTCGCGCAAGGCGCGCGCCATCTCGCAGATCTGAATTTCAAGCGCCGGGCTATCGGTGGACGAGCGTCGATCGAAACGACGGGCAAATGGTTCTTCGGCTTTCCAACGTCCGGCGCCCTGCCGGTCCCGGGCAATGGCGCGTCCGACGCGAACGATGATGTGGTGCTGGAGATGGCCGGGCCTGACCGGAGGCAGGTGGGAGTCCTTTGCCAAAACGGGAATGCGATGGGTCTGAAGACTATCGCTGACCTTCCGGCCGACGCGACCACGCGCATTACCGCCAGCTGGTCCGCGGCGGGCTTCATTCTGGTCTCGTCTGGTCCCGCTCGCACGTCGCGCTATCAACTGTTGCGACTGTCGGCAGCGCCCGGCGGCTGGCGTTCCAGGCCGTGCGGCACGACCAGCGCGACGGTGGTCGATGCGAACGTCAAGGTCGAGGAAACAGGCCTCTTCGATGTCGATCGCGGCGAAGCGGTCTCGGCTGACGGCGCCAGGGTGCCCTACATCATCCTCGCGCCCAAAGGCGGATCGCCCGAACATGTCCTGATCGACGTATATGGCGCTTTCGGCATGCGCCGCGAAATCCCCGCTTATGGGCCGGGGACGCAGCGCATGCTCGCGGATAGCAAGACGGCGATCATATTCCCGATCGTCCGCGGCGATGGCGACAAGGGTTTCGACTGGGCGATGGCCTCAACCCCGCCGCACCGCCAGCGCGCGGTCGACGACGTGATCGCCGTCGCGAAAGCCGTCACCGCCCGGTGGCCGTCGCTCAAGACCAAACCCACCATACGCGGGCAAAGCGCCGGCGGCTGGCTCGCGGCGAAGACCGTGCTGCAGCGGCCCGACCTCTTCTCGGGTGCGATCGGCTATTCGGGCGCCTATCTGCTGAAGGGGGAGCCGGCCGCGGAGAAGAATACGCAACTTTTCTTCGATCCCGTGCGCGACGATCTGGCGGCCGACGTGGCGGCGCTGAAAGGCAATTGCCGCAACCTGCATTTCCGCCTGTTGCACGCCCGCGATGACGAGAAGGTCAGGTTCGCCAGCGCCGAAGCATTCTCCGGCCTGCTCAAGGCCCAAGGCTGCAGCGTCGAATTCGTCCCCTTCGATCATGGCGGGCACACAATCGCCTTCGCCCCCGATCAGCAAGCCGTTTTCGAACGGCTGCGGCAAGGTTATTTCACCCCGTTCAAAATTAATGCGCCGGGCTTTCGCTGATCGGAAAGGACAGGCGCGTCGGAAATTGCTGCTCGTGCTCGACAACCGGCGTCGAGGACGGCAGGGGCGGCCCATGATCGACCTCGACCCCGAACAAGCCAGCGCGCGCCACTGGTTTGAGAGCCTCCGCGACCGTATCTGCGCGGAGTTTGAGGCAATCGAGCGCGAGGCCGGCGGCGATGCCGCCTTCGTCTACACACCGTGGCGGCGCGAAGGCGGCGGCGGCGGCATACGCGGGCTGATCAAGGGGCGGGTCTTCGAAAAAGCGGGTGTGAATGTCTCGACCGTGTCGGGCGAGTTCGCGCCCGAATTCGCCAAAACGATCCACGGCGCCAGCGACGATCCGCGTTTTTTCGCAACCGGGATCAGCCTGGTCGCGCACATGGCCAACCCGCACGTGCCGGCAGTTCATATGAACTGCCGCTTCCTCGCCACCACCAGGCGCTGGTTCGGCGGAGGCGCCGATCTCAACCCACCCCTCCCGCGCGACGAGGACACGGCGGATTTTCACGCCGCCTTTCGTGCGGCATGCGAAGCGCACCCCGGCCCCGGCGATTATCCGCGCTACAGGAAATGGGCCGACGATTATTTCTACATCCCGCATCGCAAGGTCCATCGCGGTGTCGGCGGCATCTTCTTCGACCATCTCGAAGGCGATTTCGAAACCAATTTCGGATTCGTACGCGCCGTGGGGGAAGCCTTCCTCGATATTTTCCCGCGCATCGTACGGCGGCGTTTGGGTCAGGCGTGGAGCGAGGAGGATCGTTCGGCGATGCTCGCCTTCCGTGGCCGCTATGCCGAATTCAATCTCGTCTATGATCGCGGCACCTTGTTCGGGCTCAAGACCGGCGGCGATGTCGACGCGATTCTGATGAGTCTGCCGCCAGTCGCGACGTGGAGCTGAAGCCGTGCTGACGCCGGTCGCGGCCGGCGAGCTGGCCGCCGTGGTCACCTCGCTCGAAATGCGCGAGCGGCCTACGCCTCGGCCTATGCCAGCATCGCCGCTCAGACTGGTACGTTGGAAGGTGCCCGGCGTCGCGGCCTATCGAACGCTGTTCCAGCGGGTCGGTGCGCCGTGGCTATGGTTCTCGCGGCTGCTGCTCGACGACGCCGCGCTGGCCGCGATCGTCGGAGATCCGGCGGTGGAGGTTTACGCCATCATCGATCGCGCCGGCGTCGAAATCGGGCTGCTCGAACTCGATTTCAGAGCGGCAGGCGAGTGCGAGATCGCATTCTTCGGCCTCGTACCCGAGCTCGCTGGTCGAGGACATGGGCGCTGGTTGATGGCGCAAGCCCTCGCGATCGGCTGGAGCAAACCGATCACGCGCATGTGGGTCCACACCTGTACGCTCGATCATTCCTCGGCGCTCAATTTCTATCGCGCGCAGGGGTTCGTTCCGTTCGCGCGGGCGGTCGAAACCTTCCCCGATCCGCGCTTGCTGGGGATATTACCGAAGGATGCGGCGCCTCAGGTGCCCCTCGTCCCGTTGTCCAGCTGACGAAAAAGTCCCGCCGCCAGAAGGCTGGAACCGGCACCTATCAACGCCGCCAGGCTTCGCTCGAACACGGCGACCAGCACCAGCCCGAGTTCCGGCAGGCCCGCGGCCTTTCCAATCAGCAGAAGGATCGCGCCCACTCCCGTCGAAAGCGCGAGCATCACCACCATCGCTCCGATGAAATAAATGACGATCGCTGCAAAGATCCGCCACGACGCACCCTCGGTCATCAGCCAGCTTTCGCGGATCGCCGAAACCGGGCCAACGCGGCGGCGCACGATCAGCGGCACCAACGGGATAAGCCGCGCGCCGATGAAAAGCGCTATGCCGGCGAGCGCCCCGGTCAGCAGCGATTGAATTATTGCCGGACCAAGGCGCGCGGACGCGGCGATCATGCCGACAGCGAGCGCCAATAATAACGCCCCGGCCAGCAACAGCAGCACAGCGCCGATCAGCACCCCCAGGCGGCGCAGCGCAAGCGCCAACGCCTCTCCAACGCTGATTGCGGGCTGCAGCGCCAGCGCGGTGATCGCGAGTCCCCCTGCCGTGGCGAATAGCAGCACGATCAGCTGCAGCGGAACGAGCCAGGCGAGCGTGCTCATCGCCGCCGCTGCATTCTTCGTTTGGGTTGCCGTGGTCAGCATCGCCCACGCCGATTGCGGGATCAGCAAGTCGAGCATCAGCGGCGGAAGCGCCATGAACGCAAGCGCGACCGGAAGAATCAGCTTCCATTCGCGCGCGACAAAGCGTTGCGCCCAAAGATAGGCATCCTCGATCGAAAGCGGCTTCACCAATTCATTCTCCCGTTGGCGGGCTTATCGTCGGCCCGCCGGTCAAAGGCAATCAAGGCCTGCTTGCACCGGCCCGCCGAGCCCGCCAAATGCCGGGGACCATGCCCGCTCCGCTTGAACAGATCGAATGGCGGATTTCACCCGGCCTGACCGATTATGCGGCGGCGCTCGCCGAAATGGAGGCGCGCGCCGCGGCGATTCGCGCAGGAAGCGCGTCCGAGCTGGTCTGGCTGCTCGAACATCCTCCCATCATCACCGGCGGGACCAGCGCCGACCCGGCCGAATTGCTCGAGCCGGGGCGCTTTCCCGTTCACAATGCGGGCCGCGGGGGACGCTATACCTATCATGGGCCGGGGCAACGCGTCGGCTACGTCCTGCTCGATCTCGGCGCGCGCGGGCAGGACGTCCGTTGCTACGTCGCGGCGCTGGAAAACTGGCTGATCGGCGCGCTCGCCCGTCTCGGCGTCGATGCCCGCAAGGCGCCGGGCAGGATCGGTATCTGGACCGACGATCTGACCGGGCAGGAAGCCAAGATCGGCGCGATCGGGGTGCGCATTCGACGATGGGTGACGATGCATGGTTTCGCCATCAACGTCGATCCCGATCTGGCACATTTTGGCGCTATCGTACCGTGCGGAATCGCTGAATATCCGGTCACCAGTCTCGCCGCATTGCAGCGCAACCATGGCACGTCAGAGCTCGATCGCGCCTTGCAGATCGGATTTCCCGAATTTCTTCAATCGCTTGAGCGCCGCGTCATTCGGCCTTGAGGCGTCGTCACATTATGGTAAGGTCGCGCTTGATTTGGGTAATGGTCAACAAAACCCGCTCCAAATCGAAATTCTAGGGAGTCTGACATGCGAGACATCATCAAGAAGACCACGGCTGTTGCGATGGTCGCTACGGCCGCTCTGGCCCTTTCGGCCTGCAAGAGCGAGACCACGAACGTGAGCGAGAACGTGTCGATGACCGACATGAACGCTACGGGCAGCATGAACGACATGGCTGCGACCGACATGAACAGCAGCGAAAACATGTCCGACAACAGCATGATGGGCGATAACAGCTCCAACATGGAGTAAGTGTCCCGCCAGGGTTAGAAAAGGCCGCCGGGGACGTGCCCCGGCGGCTTTTTTTGCGCCTTACACCAGGTTGCAGTGATCGAAACCTATAAGCCCCTCCCCTGAAGGGAGGGGA
>DATMIP010000044.1:0-9927 GCA_035554515.1 Sphingomonas sp.
ATTGATCGTGCGCACCGCCGATTATGCCGCGAACACCAAGCTGCCCGAGGACGCGCTTCAACCAAACGAGATTCAGATCACCCATCCCCTTTCCCGCCAGCGCTTTGTGCCCGTGGTCACGATCGGGCTGGATCGCCTCTCGCGCTGTGCCGAAATGACCTACACCGCGATACCCCGCACCCTGATCCTAAGCTGCGCGTTCGACGATCCATGACACGCTGGTTGTTGATATTCGTTCTGGCAATTACGCCGCTCAAGGCCACCGCGCCGATCAGGGCAAGAATGCCAGCCTACACACCCGCGCTGCAAGCACGCGTGTTCGATCGCGCATGGTCGCTTGTGGCCCGGCATTATTGGGATCGGGACCGGATTGACCAGAGCTGGATGGAGGCGCGCGTGCATTTCCGCCCGCTTGCCATCGCGGCACCTGATCGACCTGCTTTCTACACCTTGCTTGGCGAGATGCTCGCCTCGCTGGAAGACAGCCACGTCTACGCGATCGATCCGCTTCAGATCGCGATCGGCAAGGCGCGAGCGGCCGGTCAGGCGATGCAGGGTTTTGGGTTCACCATGCTCCCCGATGACGAGGGCCGCTGGCTCGTGCAGCGCGTTACCGCCGGATCTTCCGCCGCCAAGGCAGCAGTAGAGATCGGGTGGGAGGTGCGCGCGATTGGCGGCAAACCGATCGATATCGATTATCAGCCGGCTGAGGGCGAGCAGACCAGCGTGGATTTTCTGGATGAGGATGGCGCGGCGCACTCGATCGTTCTGGCCGCCGCCGCCGAATTGGCGGAGCCGTCGCGCAGCGCCCGTCGTCTGCCGGGGAACATATTGTTGGTTACGCTCGACGGCTTCGATATCGGCGATGATCGCTGGCTGGCGCGCGCCATCGCCGACGGCCCTCCCCCTGCAGCGATCGTTCTCGATCTGCGTGACAATGGAGGCGGCGATGCTGACGTGCTCGCCCGGATAGCCGGCCTGTTTTTCTTCGAGGATCGTCCGCTCGTGCGGCGGATCGAGCGGCGCGAGACGATCCAGAAGCTGCATGGCGCGAGGGAGCGAGCCTATCGCGGACCGCTTGCGATACTTGTCGGCCCCGCCAGCGCCAGCGGCGCCGAGGCGCTGGCCGCGCTGGTCGACGAAAGCGGCCGCGGCACGACGATCGGTGAACCCACGGCGGGCGCGCTGACGGGCGCATCCGAATATCGCCTGCCCGATGGCGGGCAATTGTCGGTCGCCGAGTTCGATATCCGCACGCCGGGCGGCCAGCGGCTGGAAGGGGTTGGCCTGCGCCCCCGGATAGCGGTCAAACCAAGTCTTGCGGACCGGCGGGCTGGCCGTGATCCGGTGCTCGATCGCGCGCTCCGGCAGGTTCTGCCCGGCCAGTCAGCGACGCGGCGATAACTGCGGTTGGGCGGGAATAGTCCCGGCCCAGCTTCCCCCGATCGCCTGGATCAAACTTACCGCCGCTGCCTGTCGATCGACCATCGCAGCCGCTTCCGTCTGGCGCGCCTGGAGCGCGGTGGTCTGCGCCACGATCACGTCCGAATAAGCGATCAGTCCGGCCAGATACTGGTTCTGCGTGAGCGCCTCGACGCGATTGGCGGCAATGGCCGCGCTCGTCCGCTGCTGCGCGACATATGCCAGGACGCGCGCGCCGGTGAGTTCATCCTCCACCTGCTGGAAAGCGGTCAACACCGTTTGACGATAATTGGCTACGGCTTGCTCATAAGCGGCCCGCGCCTGCGCAACGCGCGCCGAACGGGCTCCGAAATCGAGCAACGTAAGCGCTCCGGTCAGGCCAAGCGACCAGATGCTGCTCGCCGCACTGAACAGCGATCCGATCCGGCTCGATTGGATTCCTACGTCGCCGCTCAGGCCGATATTTGGAAAGAAGGCGGCCCGCTCGATACCGATTGCGGCATTCGCGGCAGCCACGCGCCGCTCGGCCGCGGCAATATCCGGGCGGCGTTCGAGGAGTGCGGAGGGCAATATTGCGGGGACGTCCGGCACCGTGGGAGTCCATGGAGCGGCAGCGAGCGCGAAAGTAGACGGGTTCTGGCCGATCAGGACGGCGATTGCATGCTCGAACAATGCGCGCTGACGTTCGAGATCGGCGGCATTTGCGCGCGCGGTCTCAAGCTGGGTCTGCGCCTGGAGCACGTCGACGCGTGCGACGACGCCCTGATCATAGCGGTTGTTCGTGATCGTGAGAGCTTTGGAGTAAGCGGCAACGGTCGCGTCGAGGATGGTTTTCTGGTGCTCGATTCCGCGCAATTGGACATAATCCAGCGCGAGTTCACCCTGGGCCGACAGCGTCGCGTTGGCGAGATCCGACTGGCTTGCCTCTGCAAGCGCCCTTTGCTGGCTCACACCATTGCGTATACGGCCCCACAGATCGGGTTCCCAGCTCGCCCCGATCGAAACCGAATAGCGCCTGCTGCCGCTACCGCCGGTGGTGACATCATTGCCTCCGATGATCGTGGTTGTGCCACTCCCGAAGGAGCCCGCGCGGGTCGCGCCCGCGGAAAGATCGACCGTCGGAAAGAAAGCCGCGCGTGCCTCGCGCACGGCGGCACGGGCCTGATCATAAGCGGCGGCGGCGGCGACGACATTCTGGTTGTTGATCGCGACCCGGGCCTCGAGTTCGTTCAGCACCGGATCGTTGAACAGCAGCCACCATTGGCCCTTGGCAACCGCATCGGCGGGGGCCGCCGGACGCCAGCCCGGCGCCTCCTTGAAACTGGCCGGAATTGCCGCAACCGGACGCTGATAGGCCGGCGCCAGGCTGCATCCGACCAGCGCGAACATCGCCGGCAGCGTCACGATCGAGCGGAGCCTGGTCATGCGGGCTGAATTCCTTGTTGGTCCAGCTGATCGCGCGCCAGCATGCGTTCGTGCGGCGAGCGGCGACGGAAGCGATCGAGCGCCAGATAGACGACCGGGGTGGTCAAGAGCGTGAGAAACTGGCTCGCGATGAGCCCGCCGATGATCGCGATGCCGAGCGGCCGCCGCAGTTCCGCTCCCTCGCCAAAGCCGATGGCGAGCGGCAGCGCGCCGAACGCCGCCGCCAGCGTCGTCATGAGAATTGGCCGAAAGCGCAGCAGCGAGGCCTCGCGAATCGCCGCCAGCGGCGAAAGCCCGCGCGATCGTTCGGCATCCAGCGCGAAATCGATGATCAGGATCGCATTCTTCTTGACGACGCCGATCAGCAGGATGAGCCCGATCAACCCGATCAGGTCGTAATCCGATCCGGTGATCATCAGGGCGAGCACCGCGCCCAAGCCCGCCGACGGCAGGGTCGACAGCACGGTCAGCGGGTGGATCGCGCTTTCGTACAATATGCCGAGCACGATGTAGATCACGATCGCGGCCGACAGGATGAGGACCGGGTTGGACTGGGTCGATTGCTGGAATACCTGCGCGGTTCCGGCAACGTCACCATGCACTTGCGCCGGAAAGTTCAGACCAGCCTGCACTTCGCGGATGCGGGCGATCGCATCGCTCAGCGAATATCCGTTCCCGGTCGCGAAGCTGATCGTTGCCGAAGGCGCGGCATCCTGATGATTGACCTGCGATGCGGTCGATTGCGTCGACCAGGACGCGATCGTCGACAGCGGCGTCATTGTCGACGGCGCCCGGTTGATCGCCGAGCCCCCGGCGGCATCGCGCCCCTGTCCGGTCGAGGCGACGGGCGTGGAGCCGTTGACCCCGGCGCTGGTGCCGATGATGGCGGCGGCGGGCGTGGGTGCGGGCGCGGTCGTCGGCGCATTCGTGGGGACATAGATATTCTGCAAGGCTTCGGGCGAACCGGCAAACTCGTCCGCCACACCCATCACGACGTGATATTGGTTGAGCCCGCTATAGATGGTCGCCACTTGGCGCTGGCCGAATGCGTCGTAGAGCGCGTTGTCGATCGCCTGCGGGGTCACCCCGATACGCGTGGCGGCGTCGTGATCGATATCGACAAAGACCTCCGCCCCGCCCTGCGATTGATCGACGTCTATGTCAGCCACTTCCGGAAACTTCTTGAGCGCGGCGGCGAGCGCGGGGCCGGCCTTGCCCAGCAACACCGGGTCGTCGGCCTTGAGCGTATATTGATAATTGCTGTTTCCGCCCCGGCCTCCGACGCGCATGTCCTGGACCGGGCTGAGGAAGGCCGCGACCCCGGTGATCCGCGCAAGCTTCGGCCGCAGCCGTGCGATCACGTCGCGCGCGGAATCCCGTTCGCTCTTGGGCTTCATCGTCGCGAACAGGAAGCCGCCTCCCGCGCGCGCGCCACCGGTGAAGGCGACGACATTTTCGATCGCCGGATCCTTCCTGATGATTTTCACGATCTCGGTAAGCTTGGCCTGCATGTCCTGAAAGGAAATGCTCTGGTCCGCGCGCAGTCCGCCCTGGAGCGAACCCGTATCCTGTTCGGGGAAGAAGCCCTTCTGGATATTGATGAGCAGGAAGACGTTCAGCGCGACTGCCCCCGCCAACATCATGAGCGTCGCGCCGCGATTGGCGAGCGCCCAGTCGAGACTCTTCGCATAGCGCGCCTGGAGCCGATCGAACTGGCGTTCGGCGAGGCGCGCTATCCGCCCCTCCTTCTGCTCCTCGCGTTCCTTCAGGACCAGCGCGGCGATCATGGGCGTGGCGGTGAGCGAAATCACCAGGCTGATCAGCACCGCCACCGTCATCGTGACCGCGAATTCGCGAAACAGGCGGCCCACGATCCCGGCCATGAAAAGCAACGGGATGAACACCGCTACCAGGCTGATCGAGATTGAGAGGACGGTGAAACTGACCTCGCGCGCACCCCGCAACGCCGCCTGAAGCGGCTTCATTCCGGCTTCGATATGGCGGCTGATATTTTCGAGCACGACGATGGCGTCGTCGACCACGAAGCCGGTCGCGACCGTCAGAGCCATCAACGACAGATTGTTGAGGCTGAACCCAAGCAGATACATCACCCCGATCGTACCAAGCAGCGACGCGACGACCGCCACGGCTGGGACGATCGTCGCGCGCAGCGAGCGCAGGAAGATCGAAACCACGATCACGACGAGCAACGTCGCGATCACCAGCGTGATCTCAACCTCATGCAGCGACGCGCGGATCGTCGTCGTCCGGTCGCTGGCGATGGCGAGCTTGATGTCCGATGGGATTGCAGCCTGCAGCGCGGGAATCTGCGCCTTGACCGCGTCGACCGTGGCGATGATGTTCGCGCCCGGCTGGCGGCTCAGGATGACCGTGACGGCACGCTTGCCGTTGAACAGCCCCATCGTGCGCACATCTTCGGGCCCGTCATAGACAAGCGCGACGTCCGACAGCCGTACCGCGGCCCCGCTGCGCCATGCGATCACCAGGTTGCTGTAATCGGCAGCCCTCAGGCCAGGTACGTCGCCATAGATCTGCCAGGCTGTGGCGCCATTTTCGATGACGCCGCGCGGCCTGTTGGCGTTGGTCGATGAAAGCGCGGTGCGAACGTCCTCAAGCGGAATGCCGTAACGCGAAAGCGCGAGCGGATTGAGATCGATACGGACCGCCGGCAGGGCGGCACCGCCCAATTCGACGTCGCCGACCCCCTGCACCTGCAACAGCTTCTGCTGCACAACGTTGGAAACGGCGTTATAGATATCGGCGGACGTGCGCGTGCTGCTCGTGAGCGCGATGATCATGATCGGCGCATCGGCAGGATTGATCTTGCGATAGCTGGGATTGCTCTTGAGTGTCGACGGCAGATCGGCGCGTGCGGCGTTGATCGCAGCCTGCACATCGCGCGCGGCGCCGTTGATGTCGCGCGACAGATCGAACTGCGCGGTGACGCGCGTCGAGCCCAGCCCCGATTGCGAGGTAAGCTCGGTCACGCCGGCGATCGTCGCCATGCGCCGTTCGAGCGGCGACGCCACGCTCGTCGCCATCGTCGTCGGGCTCGCACCCGGCAGGTTTGCGGAGACGCTTATCGTCGGGAAATCGACCTGCGGCAGCGGCGAGACCGGCATCACGAAGAAGGCGGCAATGCCGGCCAGCATCAGTCCCACCGTCAGCAGCAATGTGCCGATCGGGCGGCGAATGAAGGGGCCGGAGAGGTTCATCGTGCTGATCCTCCCCATGTTTGCATGGGGAGGGGGACCAGCCGCAGGCTGGTGGAGGGGCAAAACCGTCCGTCGATATTATAGCCCCTCCACCACACCGCTTCGCGGTGCGATCCCCCTCCCCACGCTGCGCGTAGCGAGGATTTTGGCCCGCTCCTCACGCTCCGCTCCCCAGCGGCAGCAGCGGTTCATTCTCCCGCCGGCGGCGCACACGCGCCGACAATCGCTCGAACGCGAGGAATATAACCGGCGTGGTGAACAGCGTCAGCGCCTGGCTCACGATCAGCCCGCCCGCAATGGCGAGTCCGAGCGGGCGGCGCAGCTCGGCGCCCATGCCGCTGCCGAAAATCAGGGGGAGCGCCGCGAACAATGCCGCGAAGGTCGTCATCATGATCGGCCGGAAGCGCAATTGCGCTGCCCGCCGGATCGCGCTGTCCGCATCCATCCCCTCGGTCCGCTGCGCATCGATCGCGAAATCGATCATCATGATCGCGTTCTTCTTGACGATGCCGATCAGCAGCACGATGCCGATGATCCCGATCACGCCCAGATCATTGCCGGTCAACATGAGCGCGAGCAGCGCGCCAACTCCGGCCGACGGCAAGGTCGACAGGATCGTCATCGGGTGGACGAAGCTTTCGTACAGCACGCCCAGCACGATATAGACGACCACGATCGCGGCCAGGATCAGCCAGACTTCGTTGGCCAGGCTGGCGCGGAATGCATTGGCCGCGCCGAGGAAGGTGGTGGTGATGCCGCCCGGCACCTGGATGCGGATCTCCGCCGCCTGGATCGCACTGACCGCACTGCCGAGCGAGCGACCCGGCGCGAGATCGAAACCGATCGTGGATGCCGGAAATTGCGCGACGCGGGTTCGCTGAAGCGGCGCTTCGCCTTCCACGAAACTGGCCACTGTCGACAGCGGTACCGACGTGCCCGCCGACGTCTGGACGTAAAGCTGGTTGAGCGCCTGCGGGCTCGTCAGCATCCCCGGCGCACTTTCCAGGATCACGCGATATTGCGTGGTCTGGGTGAAGATGGTCGAGATGATGCGCTGACCGAACGCATTATACAGCGCGCTGTCGACCGCGGCCGTGCTGATGCCAAGCCGCGCGGCCACATCGCGATTGATCTTCACCGTGACCGCCCGACCCTGATTCTGCATGTCGGAAACAACGTTGCGGACCTGGCGCACATTCCTGAGTTCGGCGAGGAGCTTGCCGGTCCAAAGGTCGATCTCGCTCTGGTCCGCGCCCTGCAATGCGAAGCGATACTGGGTCGGGCCGGCTTCGGCATCGATGGTCAGGTCCTGGACCGGACGCAGATAGAGCGTGACGCCAGCGACATCCTGCGCGCGTTGCCGAAGGCGTCGGATCAACGCCGTCTGGCTGCCGGTGCGTTCGCCCTTGTCCTTGAGATTGATCAGCATCCGGCCCTGGTTGAGCGCCGGATTCTTTCCGTCGACCCCGACGTTCGAGCTCAGACTCGCGACGTCGGGATCGTCGAGAATGGCATCCGCAAGCCGGTTCTGCAGGCTCGACATGCGTGCGAACGAGGCGCCCTGCCCGCCAGCCACGACCGCCTGCAACTGTCCCGTATCCTGTTCGGGGAACAACCCCTTGGGGATAGCCACGAACAACAAAGCCGTCAGCGCGAGCGATCCCGCGAAAACCAGCAGCGTCAGCGTCTGGCGCAGCAACACCCAATTGAGCGCTCGCCCATAATAGTGCGAGGCCCGTTCGAATTTCTCCATCGTCCATTCGGAGACACGGAACGTCCGCATCTCGGCTTCGGCCTTGAGCCAGCGCGCCGACAGCATCGGCACCAGGGTCAAAGCGACCACCGCCGAGATCAGGATGGTCACCGCGAGCGTGATCGCAAATTCGCGGAACAGGCGCCCGACGACGTCACCCATGAACAGCAACGGGATCAGGACCGCGATCAGACTTACCGTCAGCGAGATGATCGTAAACCCAATCTCGCGGCTACCCTGGAGCGCGGCGGGTAGCGGCTTCTTCCCCTCCTCCAGATGGCGCGCAATATTCTCGGTCACCACGATCGCATCGTCGACGACGAAGCCGGCCGCGATCGTGAGCGCCATCAACGTCAGGTTGTTGAGGCTGAATCCCAGCATGTGCATCGCCGCGAACGTGCCGATGATCGACAGCGGGACCGCCAGGCTGGCGATGAGCGTTGCCTGCCACGAACCCAGGAACAGGAAGATGGCGATCGTCACCAGCACGACCGCAAACACCAGTTCGACCTGGACGTCGTGGACCGACGCGCGAATTCCGGTGGTCCGGTCGGTCAGCAATGTGACATGAACGTCGGCGGGCATGGTCGCCTCGAGATCGGGCAATGTCGCCTTGATCGCGTCGACCGTGCCGATCACATTGGCTCCCGGCTGACGCTGGACATCCACGACAATCGCGGGCGTCCGGTTCATCCACGCGCCAAGGCGGATATTTTCCGAAGAATCGATGACGTTGGCGACATCGGTCAGCCGCACCGGGGCATCGTCGCGATAGGCGATGATGAGATTCTTATATTCGTCGGCGGTCGCGAGCTGATCGTTGGCGTTGATCGACCAGCTGCGCGTCGGGCCGTCGAAACTCCCCTTGGCGCCGTTGACGTTCGCCGCGGCGATCGCGTTCCGCAGCTGATCGAGCGAGAGATTGTGCGCCGCCAGCGCCTGGACATTGGCCTGGATTCGCACCGCCGGCCGCTGGCCGCCCGACAACGAAACCAGCCCGACACCTGAAATCTGCGCGATCTTGTTGGCGATGCGCTGGTCGACAAGGTTCTGCACCTCGGCCAGCGGCCGGGTCGTCGAGGTGATGCCGAGGCTCAATACCGGCGCATCCGCCGGATTCACCTTGGCGTAGATCGGTGGCGCCGGAAGATCCGAGGGCAGAAAAGTATTGGCGGCGTTGATGGCGGCCTGGACTTCCTGCTCGGCAATATCCAGCGTCAGATCGAGATTGAACTGCAATGTGATCACCGACGCGCCGGCCGAGGATATCGACGACATGCGGGACAGGCCCGCCATCTGCCCGAATTGACGTTCCAGCGGAGCCGTGACGGTAAGGCCGATAACGTCGGGGCTTGCGCCTGGATAAAGCGTGCTGACCTGAATCGTCGGATAGTCGACCTCGGGCAGCGCCGACAAAGGCAGGAAACGATAGCTGACGATGCCGGCGAGCAGGATGGCCAGCATCATCAGCGTCGTTGCGACAGGACGCATGATGAAGGGGCGCGACGGGTTCACGCCCTCGGCGCCCAGCACCTCATCCTCGGCGCCAAGGCTGATCCCGCTGTCGGAGACCGATGTCACTGGTCGCCGCCAGCACCCTGCCGATGGCGGCGTCGCTCGCCACCGGGCGCCGTGCTATTGCCCCCACCCGAGCGATCGTCGCCGCGCCGGTCCCTGGTCGCGCTTTCGCTGCTCCCGAACAACCAGCCGAACCAGCCGCTCTTCGCCCTGGGCTGACGTTGCGGGCGTTCGCCCGGCAGCATCACCTTCGACCTGTCCTCCAGATTGTCGGCGCCTTCGGTTATCACCGTCTGGCCGACCTTCAGCCCGGATAGAATCGCCACGTTGGCGCCATTGGCAGGCCCCTGCTTGACGATCTGCATCTTCACTTTGTTTTCGGCCTGCAGGACGAACACGAAATCGCCCTGCGTTCCATGGCGGACGGCGGTAACCGGGATCGCCGGCACGGCGCGTAGCGTATCCACCAGCAGGTTCACGTTGACGAACTGGTTGGGGAACAATTTCCCGCCAGGATTGGGGAACCGGCCCTTGGCCTTCACCGTGCCGGTGGTCGCATCGATCTGATTGTCC
>DATMIP010000045.1:0-6832 GCA_035554515.1 Sphingomonas sp.
CGCGGACATCATGCGCGGGCTCGATCTCGGGCTCGACCGCTTCAAATTTTTCCCGGCCGAAACGTCCGGCGGAATCAAGGCGCTGAAGGCGCTTGCCGCGCCTTTCTACCAATGTCGTTTCTGCCCGACCGGCGGCATCACGGTCGATACCGCCTCCGATTGGCTGGCAGTTGGTCCGGTACTGTGCGTGGGCGGAAGCTGGGTCGTCCCCGCGGGCGATCCCGACCCTGCCGAGATAGAGGCGCGCGCCCGCGCCGCCGCCGCTCTCGGCAAGTAGGTGAGCGCGCTCGACGGCATAACCGAAGGCCAACCTGCCCTCGCCCGCGCCGACGCCATTTCGCATCTGGCGGCCGCGATCGGCTTCGATTGGGGCGATGCCGCCGGCGCCCGAGCCAAGGTGATCGAGGAAATGGCCGAGGTCGACGCCGCCGATACTCTAACCGAACGAAGGGACGAGATCGGCGACCTGCTGTTCGCGATCGTCAATTGGGCCCGCAAGCTCGGGATCGACCCCGAAGCAGCCCTCCATCAGGCCACCTCCAAATTTGAACGCCGCTTTCGCGCCATGGAGAGCGAAGCCGGCGTCGGCCTGCCCGGCCTTACTCTCGATCAGATGGAGCACCTCTGGCAGGCGGTGAAGCGGCAGTCGGGCTGAGGCCGCGGGAATACGGACGTCCGGCCCGCGATAGAGCAATAGTCGCGCCTTCCGATAAGGCTTCACATGTAAGCTATCGATCGATCCGCAGGAGGGAATGCTCATGTCCGGTTGGTACTCGCGGCCTGTCCTCGCCGTCCGCGACGCTCCCCTTGCACTGCAATTCTACGAAGAGAAGCTCGGGTTCAAGGAGGATTGGCGCTACGAGGAGGATAAGCTGCGCATCGTCCAGGTGTCGCGCGATGGATGCGAACTTATCCTGTCGGACCAGTGGCCCGAGGATGCCGGCCACGCTCGGACCTTCATTTCTCTTGATCCGCCTGATCTTGAGCGCCTGCTCGCGGAGCTGACCGCGCGGGGCGTCGAGGTCAAGACGGGCCATTGGGGCTATACGTTGGCGGTCGTGGAAGACCCTGATGGAAACCGCCTGTGGTTCCCGCATTCCTGACCGGGGCGGCGCTTCCGGCACCTTCACTGAGTTGCCCCGCATGGACCGGATCGCTAGAATGGCCGGCATGCGGCCGGATATGGAAGAATCGTTTTGCGTCGTCGCGCGGCGTTGATCGCTGGCCGGCACGGGAGAGCAAGCCTTCCAGGCGGTCTGTTCGGCTGATGCTTAAAACCGGAACACGCCTTTCGATCTTTCCGCTCGGCGGGGCGTTGCTGCTGCCCGGCTCCTATCTACCGCTGCACATTTTCGAGCCGCGCTATCGCGCGCTCGTCAGCGACGCGCTTGCGCGCGACCGCAGAATTGCGATGATCCAGCCGCTGCCGGGCGAAGGCGAGGAGCATCCCGCTTTGTTCAAGGTCGGCTGCGTCGGGAAGATCGGCCATGTGGAAGCGATGCCCGACGGCCGCTTCAACCTCGTGCTCGAAGGTTTGTCGCGCTTCCGCCTTTTGCGCGAGCTCGATGTGTCGACGCCCTTTCGCCAGATACTGGCGGACCTTGAGAGTTTCGAGGACGATCGCGGCGACGAACTGGTGCTGCCGAGTGTGGCCCGGGCTGAGCTGGAGCAGGGTGCGCGGCGTTTTGCCAAGGTGCACGGATATCAGATCGACTGGGATGAGGTCGGCCGGCTGGACGATGAATCGCTCGTCAACGGGCTGGCGCAGGTGATCCCCTTCGATATTGCCGCCAAGCAAGCGCTGCTTGAGGCCGCGACGCTCGACGCCCGCGCCGATCTCCTGGCGGAATTGCTGCGCTTTTCGGCCGCTGGCGAAGGCGACGCGACGCTGCAGTAGCGCAACGCCATTGACCGGCTTCGACCGGACGGCGAGTGGGCCCTAAACTTCCATCCCCTGCAGTAGCTTCGGGAGTTTGCCGGTTTCGCCGCGCGCCTCTGCCATGAAGCGGCGCTTGAGCGGCGGAATGCGTCCCACCATGTCGAGGCCGAAACGGCGGATCGCGCGCGGGGCCTTGCCCGACAGCCCGAACAGCCGCGTCAGGCTGTCGGTGGCGGCCGCAACCAGGAAGCTGTCGAGCGCGCGCCAACGCTCGTAGCGCCCCAACAATTGCGCATCGCCGGGATCGAGCCCCAGCCGGGCGCCTTCGACCAGAATTTCGGCCAACGCGGCGACATCCCGAAAGCCGAGGTTGAGCCCCTGCCCGGCAATGGGATGGATGCCATGCGCGGCATCCCCGATCAGCGCCAGCCGCTCGGCGGTGATCCGCGCGGCGTGATGGAAGCCGAGCGGATAGGATGAGCGCGGACTGGCGGAACGCAGCGCGCCGAGCATCCCCCCCATCCGCTTCTCCGCCTCGGCGAGGAAAGCCCGGTCGGGCAGACCAAGCATCGCCGCGCCATGCCGTGCCTCGACCGTCCAGACGATCGCCGAACGTGGCCCCTCGGCATCGTCCAGCATTGGAAGCAGCGCAAAGGGACCGGTGGGATAGAATATTTCGTGCGCCACGCCCTCGTGCGGCCGCGCATGACCGATCGTGGCGATGGTCGCGACATGATCGTAATTCCAGCGGGCAACATTGATTCCCGCCGCAGCCCGAATCGGCGAATTGCGGCCCTCGGCGCCGATCAGCAAGGGCGCGGCAAAGCTGCGTCTGTCGGCGAGCGTCACGCGTGCTCCCACGCCGTCGCGCTCGATCCCGGCCGGGCTGGCCGGCATCAGCAGCCGCACATTGCGCGCCTCGGATGCTGCCTCGTGCAGCGCCCGGCGCAGCAGCCGGTTCTCATACATCACGCCAAGCGGCCCCGTGGCGGGGTCGGGGTCGAACATCAACGCGCGCGGGGTGAGGCCATCACTGACGCGGATCGAGGCGATCGGACAGCCCTGCCCCGCCAGCCGCGCGCCGATCCCGATCGCGTCGAGCATCGAATGGCTCGCGCTCGCCACCGCCGACGCCCGGCCGTCAAAGCCCCTGGCTAGCACGTCGGCGGGCTCGGCGGGATCGATCACGATGCTCGATAGGCCATGCACGTCGAGCGCGATTGCGAGCGTCAAGCCGATCAGCCCACCGCCGAGGATGATGACGTCGGTGGAATCGGTCATGCCGGCACCTCCTCATGCTTGCGGAAGAGCGTTCGGTCATCCTGGTTGAACCCCTTGAACCACACGATCGCTCCAAATGTCCCGAGGATCAGCGGCACGCCCACCACCAGCTCGAACCATTCGAAGCTGTGCGGAAGGCGTGTCACTCCCCAGCCGAGAGCGCCCGCGATCACCGCCGCCCACACGAGCGACCAGCGCCATCCGTTCACGCTGGCCCCTAACAGGCGGTGGAGCAGCAACGCCTTGGCTACCGCCGCAAGCCCGAGCACCATCATCAAGGCAAGCGCGGGGCCTGCCGCAGCAATCGCATCGTCGCGGGCCGGGGGGCGCGGCGGGACCCAGCCGGCGTCGGCAAGGTGGGGTAATGCGGCGCGGATCAGATAGACCAGCACGACCGACAGGAGGACCTGCAACAGGATCATTCCAGTCGAAATGGCGAGGTTGCGCCACGGCGCCACATAGATGAGCGCCGCCTCGCTCACCACCGCGGTCGCCGCGATCGCCTCGGCGGCGAGCAGCACCGCGAGCGCGCCGGTCCCGCCCACGAAGCTGGGTCCCACCAGCCCCATCACTGCCTTGCCGGGAATGGACAAAGCGAGCGCGATGCCGATCTGCGCGGCGATGATCCAGAATCCGACCTGACGCACCTGCCTCGCGACCGCCTGTCGATTATTCTCCGCGAGATTTTGGGTGATGACCGGCCCCAGGATCGGATCGAAGCTGGTCTTGAGCTTCTGCGGCAGCGAGGCCACCTGCTGCGCGACGTAATAGATGCCGACGATCGCGGGGGCGAAGAACAGCCCGAGCATCGCGATATCGAGCCGGCGAGAGCCCCATTCGATTGCGTCCGCACCAGCGAGCGGCAGATTCCTGAGTGCCGTGCGCGACAGCTGGAGCGGCTCGGGACGCCACCCGCGCGGCCAGCCATAATTGCGCAACAGCGGATAGAGCGATGCGGCAAACGCCGCCGCCGCCGAGATCGCATAGGCTATGATCAGCCCGTCGCGCAGCGAATACCAGGCCAGCCCGAAGGCGCCGATGCTGATCACCCATGGTTCGATCAGCGAGCGCGCCTTGACCGTCGCGCCGATATTTCCCCGATAGGCAAGCGCGGCCAGCGCGATGTCCGATCCCACCCAGCCGAAGACCGTCAGCGGCAGCAGATAATCGCGCTGGTTGATCTCGCTGTTGGGGAACATCAGCTCGGGCATCAGCATCAGCACGCCGGCGGCGATGATTGAGGCGACCAGGCCTACCAGCAATCCGTCCCATACGACGCAGACATGATCGCGCTTCGTGGTTGCAAGCTGCTGCGCAAGCCCCCGCTTCAGCCCCATCGTCGCGAGCTGGCCGGCAAACTCGACGATGATCGTCGCATAGGCGAAGCGGCCGAGCGCATCGGCGCCGTACCAGCGGCCTGCGATGAAGAGGAATGGCAGCCGCGCGGCGAGCCGCAGCAGGAAGCCGAAGAAATTGGTGCGTCCGCCTTTGGCCAGCGCCTCGATGTCGCCGGGGCCCGTTGCGTTGAGCGTGGTTGCGGTCAAAGGATCATCTCAGCGACACGCCGTGCGCACGGAAGGCTTCGCCGTGACGCCAAAAATGATTGTCATCGCGAGGAGCGAAGCGACGCGGCGATCCAGCTCCAAGCCAATAGGCACTGGATTGCTTCGCTTCGCCCGCAATGACGGTTTGTGCCCCATCAATGCGCATCGCCCCAACTGCGCCCGGTGCCGATCTCGATCCCGAGCGGCACCGATAAAGTGACGAGCGGTTCGGCGGCGCCGGCCATAACGTTCTCGATCACGGTTTTGGCTGCGGCGACGTCGCCTTCCGGTAGTTCAAACACCAGTTCGTCATGCACCTGCAGCAGCATGCGAACATGGCCCAACCCAGCCGCATCCAGCGCCGGCCCCATCCGCACCATCGCGCGCTTGATGATGTCGGCGCAGGTGCCCTGGATCGGCGCGTTGATCGCCTGGCGCTCCGCACTCTGGCGCTCGCCGACCGTCTTGCCCTTGATGCCCGGCAGATGCGTCTTGCGCCCGAACAGGGTGGTGACGAAGCCCTTTTCGCGCAGCTGGTTGATCGTCTCGGCCATGTAATTCTTCACGCCCGGGAAGCGTTCGAAATAGCGGTCGATGATCGCCTGCGCTTCGGCCCGGTCGACGCCGAGCCGTCCCGCCAGCCCCCAGGACGAGATGCCGTAGAGGATGGCGAAGTTGATCGTCTTGGCCTTGCCGCGCGTGTCGCGGTCGACCACGCCGAACAATTCCTCGGCGGTCAGATTGTGGATGTCCTGCCCCTCAGCGAACGCCTGACGAAGCTGTGGCACGTCCGCCATGTGCGCGGCCAGCCGGAGCTCGATCTGCGAATAATCGGCCGAGAGCAGGACATGGCCCGGCGGCGCTACGAACGCATGGCGGATGCGCCGCCCATGCTCGCTGCGGATCGGGATGTTCTGCAGATTGGGATCGGTCGACGAAAGCCGCCCGGTCTGCGCGATGGCGAGGCTGAAGCAGGTGTGGACGCGGTCGGTCGCCGGGTTGATCTGCTGCTGGAGCGCGTCGGTATAGGTCGACTTGAGTTTGGACAGCTGGCGCCAGTCGAGCACCAGCCGCGCGACTTCGATGCCCTCGGCGGCCAGCCGCTCGAGCTCGGTGACGTCGGTTGAGTAGACGCCGGACTTGCCCTTGCGCCCGCCGGCAAGACCCAGCCGGTCGAACAAGACCTCGCCCAATTGCTTGGGGCTGCCGATCGTGAACGGGCCGCCCGCCGCCTCATGCACCTTCGCCTCCAGCCGAACGATCTCCTCGCCGAACTCGGTCGACAGGCGATGCAATTCGCCGCGATCGACGAGGATGCCCGCGCGCTCCATCTCCGCCACCACCGGCACCAGCGGGCGATCGACCAGCTCATAGACGCGGTTGGCCTGCTCGGGCACGAGCCGCGGCTTGAGCCGCTGCCACAGGCGCAAGGTGACGTCGGCATCCTCCGCCGCATATTCGGTCGCGCGATCGAGCGGCACCATGTCGAAGCTGACCTGGTTCTTGCCCGTCCCGCACACATCCTTGAACTCGATGCAGGCATGATCGAGGTGGCGCTTGGCGAGATCGTCCATGCCATGCCCGCCGAGCCCCGCATCGAGGTCGTAGGATAGCAGCATCGTATCGTCATAAGGCGTCACGTCGATGCCGCTGCGGCGGAACATGATCAGATCATATTTGAGGTTCTGGCCGATCTTGAGGACCGCCGGATCCTCGAGCAGCGGCTTCAATCGCGCTAGCACGAGTGGATGCGGCAATTGCTCGGGCCGCTCGGTCCACAGATCCTCGCCGCCGCGACCATGGCCGACCGGGATATAGCAGGCCTTGCCGGGCGCCGTGGCCAGGCTGATGCCGACCAGATTGGCGCGGATACAATCCACATCGTCAGTCTCGGTATCGACGGCGACGACGCCGGCCTTGAACGCATCCGCGATCCAGCGATCGAGATCGGGCTCGGTCGTGACCGTCTCATAATCCTTGTGGACGAATGGTATCGCATCCTCGACCCGCGCCGGCAGCGCCGCGCTCGCTTCCTCGCCACCCAGTTTCATCAGCAGCGAACGAAAGCCCTGATGCGTCAGGAATTCCTGGAGCGGCTCGCGTGGCAGCCCCTTGAGGATCAGCTCAT